>CAYOEI010000123.1:0-3578 GCA_964402825.1 uncultured Hyphomicrobiaceae bacterium | reverse complement strand
CTCGTTTTCGATGCGTCGTTTCTGGCCAACTGGACGGACAATTTCGGCAAGGACGCCACCAATATTGCGCGATATGATTCCGACGGCTGGATGGCAAGCGCGAACCTGACCGGCTATTGGTATTTCAACAAGCTGCGCGTTTCGCCCGGCGCTGGCATTTCCCTGACCCGAACTGAAGATGATGCCTATACCGACACATCGGGAACCGCGTTTTCCGCTCTCACGACACGCACGGGCACCGCGAATGTAGCGGCGACGCTCGGCTATACCATCACTCTGGACAATGCGCGCTCGATAGAACCCTTTGTCACGCTTGAAGGGGAATATGAATTCGATAACTCCACAAGTCCGGCGTCGGTGACATCCACGGCGCCGGTCCCCTCACGGAAATGGAACCTGCGCGCGTCCGCAGGGGTTGATGTCACTTTGCCGCGAGACAGGTATCTGACAATCAAGGGTGATTTTGGCGGCTTGAACCAAGGGCAGTTTCGTACATATGCGATCAACGGAAATTTCGGGTTTCGGTTCTAGGGTCCTCTCCCTTAGCTCTATAGTTCGCCAACGGCGAATGGTTGCGTAATCAACGCTTTTATCGAAAGCAAATAATTATGACTGATCCGGTGGAGAGCCATTATTGCGGCAGCAGCGGTTTGGCCGATGAGATTGCGGAGAGACTGCGCAGCTCGGGCAAGGATTTGAACGAACTGACTGCGGCCGATTTAACGACCATCGATGAGTTTCATATTCGCGGCCGGCTGGCGACCATGGAGTTGGCCGGGCAAATGAAACTGACCAAGGATACCCGGGTTCTCGATATTGGCTCTGGCCTGGGAGGGCCGGCGCGAACGCTCGCCGATAGCTATGGTTGCCATGTCACGGGTCTGGACCTGACCCAGGCATTTTGTGATGCGGCACAAGTCATGTCGGGGTGGGTATCTCTTGATAACCGAACGGCGTTCCAACAGGGAGACGCGACAAATCTGCCCTTTGAAGACAATCATTTCGATGCCGCGATGACCATTCACGTCGCCATGAATATTGCCGCGAAAGACAAGATGTACTCTCAAGCCCGGCGGGTTCTCAAGCCGGGCGGTATTTTTGCGGTGTATGACGTGCTTCAGGGCGAGGGTGGTGATCCAACCTACCCTGTGCCCTGGGCGCGTGATCCATCCATCAGCCATCTGGCCACGCCGGGCGAGATGGAAGTTTATTTGACCGAAGCTGGTTACAAAATTCTGAAAGTTCGTGATTCGTCCAAGGAAAGTCAGAGCTGGTTCGAAGCGAGGGCAGCACGCATCGAAGAATCGGGCCCGCCTGCCTTATCATTCCAGGCGTTTCTCGGTAGCGATTATCCTGAAATGGTCCGTAATCAGGTTCGCAACCTGACCGAACGGCGGATCAGAACGGTCAGCTATATCTGCGAAGCTTGAGCGCAATCAGGCGGCGAGGAGAGCTTGCGCACGCGCGGTTGCCTGGTCAGCCTTTGCCTTGTTGCCCAGCCCCGTGAACGCCCGCGCCACGGCGCGCCAGTTCTGCGCCGAGGTTGATTTCAGCGCGGCACGTTCATGCGCCAGGCCGAGCGCCAGATCAAAACGTTTGGCGCGCAGCGCCGCCTCAAGAAGCGTCCAGCCAATAATATCCCGCTGGGCGAAACTGCCGCCAAGACGATTGGTCTGGTAGCGCACCGGCAACAGGCGATCAACGCAGGCGCCATAGTGTTCTGACCTGAAATCCTGAATGGCGAGGCAGAAAGGCATGCCAATTTCACGGCTCATGGCGACGTTGGCGTCTGATGCGTTTCCGACGTAGCGCTCGTTCGCCGTCAATAGCGCCTGTTGCGCATCGCTCCTGACATCGGAAACAAAGGTCATCATGGCGTGCACATCATTGAAAGCGTACAGCGTATCGCTTGCCGAAGGCTCCCATTTATCGGCCAGATGACACCAGCGGTCGCCAACGTCCATGCCAACCAAGTTCAACCGCCAAAGCAGAGCGGCGGCATCCAGTTCTTCATACCGGTCGCCCATTTTCCCTGCTGAATTAAGATGGGAATCGAAGATCTCCATCACCTTGTCATTCTGTTCCAGATCAAGGTGAAAGAGCGATGTGTGCCACCAGAGGTGGTTGGCGAAATTTGATGTTCCCCAACGGGTCACATTGTCGGCCATGAAGCGAATGCCGCCGGCCTGGCGCCCGCGCATTTCCATCACATGGCTGACAGTGTGTACGGAATAGGGATTGTCAGGGCGGATCGCCAGGGCATTGCGGGCCATTTCTTCAGCCATGGAAAAATCGCGGTTTTCTTCAAGCCCGAATGCGTAGAAGCCGAGTACAAATTCATATCCAGGAACGCTTTCGTCCCAAAGATTGAAGACCCGCGCCACAACGTCCCGCTGGCCAACAACATCGCCGAGCAAAACATTGGTGTAGTGAATCAGCGCCAATGCAAAAAGGTCCATGGGGTAGGCGGTCAGCACGGCTTCCCACTTTTGTACCGCGCCAAAAAAATCGCCATGAATCCATGCCTGTACGGCTTCGAAATGACCCTTTTCACGATCATTGGCGCCGCTAATGAGCTTTTCGGCCTCATCAAGGGCGCTCACCATTTCACGGTAAATGCGGGTTTCCATGGACTGGGTCAGACAACCGGCCTTGAACAGCCACCCCATGATAAAATCCGGATGTTCGGCCAGCACCGCGTCGATCTCGGCAATGGCGTCACCGCGAAAGGCAAGCGAGATTTCGATCGCGCGCTCCAGCCCGTCGACCGCATCCGCGCTCGTGTGGGAAACTGGAATGCCTCGCACATCATGCCGGAATTCAGAAGGGCTGCCTGGCCTGGATGTTCCCATGATACGCATTCCTTTCAATTGCCGCGCTGAACATAGGCTGCGCGTGAGCGCAATCGAACGAGCTGGTTAGTACGCAGATACTCCTTTTGGTGCCAGCCAGTCTACAAATGGATGATATGGTATTGAGAAATTGTCAGGACGTTGATTTCCATGAACTTCACACAAGCCGCCGTATACGGCTTGTGTTTGACCTGCTGGCCGAGTTTTTGGCTAAACAAGCGTTATGAGCGCCACTGTGTGTGCTGTAATGCCAACGCAATCCGGTTAAGCTGCATACATGACCAGCTTCGATGCAATGCACGCCGTTTCCGCCGCCGCCAACGCGTTGCACGTTCTGGCCGCTGTGGTGTGGGTTGGTGGCATGTTCTTCGCCTATGTCATTCTCAGGCCCGCCATTGGCGGCATTGAGCCGGCGGGCGAGCGTCCAAAACTCTGGGCCCGCGTCTTCCCCCGCTTCTTCGTCTGGGTGTGGGCGGCTGTCATTGTGCTGCCGGTCACTGGCTATTGGCGCGTCTTCGTTGATTTTGGCGGCTTCGCGGGGACCGGCCCCTATATACACGTCATGCATGTCCTCGGATGGGTGATGATCGGGTTGTATGTCTATCTGTTCGCGGTCATCCACCGGCGCTTCCAGGACAAAGTGACGTCCGGCGACATGGCGGCCGCAGGCGGGCAGATTGCGCAAATCCGCCGCATCGTCGGCATAAATCTGGCTCTTGGCATCAT
>CAYOEI010000122.1:0-4232 GCA_964402825.1 uncultured Hyphomicrobiaceae bacterium | reverse complement strand
AAGGAAAAAGCGTTGTCTGGTCTTGCGATCCGATGCACGGCAACACCATCAAGGCGGCAACCGGCTACAAGACACGGCCCTTCGATCTCATTTTGAAGGAAGTTGAAACCTTCTTCGACATTCACCACGCTGAAGGAACGCATCCTGGCGGCATTCATCTGGAGATGACGGGGCAGAATGTCACCGAATGTATCGGCGGCGCGCGCGAGGTGACTGAAACCGATTTGTCGAACCGGTATCACACCCATTGCGACCCGCGCCTTAACGCGGATCAGGCTCTGGAGCTGGCGTTTTTGATTGCAGAGCGCCTGAAGCGGGATCGCTCCCAGGCGCCTGAACTCAAAAATACCGCATCAGTCAGGTGAACCGCGGAATTAACCCAAGCGTTGATACGCGAGCGGGACCTCTGCCAGTAACTCTGCCAGTAGCTCCGGCTTTCCGGTAATCTTTTCCCATGCCGCAAGATATTACGGACAAGATTGATATTGCGCTGGCCCAGCTTAATCCGGTGGTTGGGGATATCGCCGGCAATGCGGAACGCGTGCGCGAGGCAAGAAAAACGGCCGCCGGTCAGGGCGCTCATCTGGTCGTTTTTTCCGAACTCTTCATCAGCGGATATCCGCCCGAAGATTTGATCCTCAAACCCGCATTCCGGGAGGCCGCGCGTGAATGCATCGAGGAATTGGCATTGGAAACAGCCGATGACGGCCCGGCGCTTCTCATCGGTACGCCATGGGAGGAAGGGGGCCATGTCTATAATGCGGTTGCCCTGCTCGACGGCGGCAAAGTGGCGGCGGTGCGCTACAAGGCGGATTTGCCCAATTTCGGCGTGTTCGATGAAAAGCGGGTTTTTGAACCGGGGCCTATGCCAGGACCGGTAAATTTCCGTGGCATGCGTATCGGGTTTCCCGTCTGCGAAGATATCTGGAGTGAAGAGGTCTGCGAATGCCTTATCGAGACAGGCGCCGAAATACTGATTGTACCCAACGGTTCGCCCTACATCTCCGGCAAAATGGATGTGCGCATGAACATCGCCGCAGCGCGGGTAGCGGAAAACAGCGTGCCGCTCATCTATATCAACCAGATTGGCGGCCAGGATGAGCTGGTTTTTGACGGCGCGTCTTTTGCTCTAAATGAGAATAGCTCACTCGCCGCCCAGCTTCCCGGCTGGGAGGAAACTGTTGAGCTGACAAAATGGCGGCGCATTGAGGGTAGATGGCATTGCCAGCCTCAAAACCTCTCCTCGGTGGAGGAGGGCGAGGCAGCCGACTATCTCGCCTGTGTGACGGGCTTGCGGGATTATGTTGCCAAGAACGGGTTTCCCGGCGTCGTGCTTGGCCTGTCGGGCGGGGTGGATTCTGCTCTTTGCGCGGCTATGGCGGTCGACGCACTTGGTCCTGAAAAGGTCCATTGCGTGATGCTGCCTTTTTCCTTTACCAGCGATGAGAGCCTCACCGACGCGGATGCCTGCGCGCAGGCCCTTGGCGTGCGTTATGACACTCTCCCCATTCACAAGCCCGTTGAGGGGTTTGGTGAAAGCCTCCAGCCGCTATTCAAGGATACGCCTTCAGGAGTGGCGGAAGAGAATATCCAGTCCCGCGCCCGTGGAACCATCCTCATGGCCATTTCCAACAAGTTCGGTTCGATGGTGGTGACAACCGGCAACAAATCCGAAGTTTCGGTCGGCTATGCGACCCTTTACGGCGACATGAATGGCGGGTTCAACCCGATCAAGGACCTCTACAAGACGCAGGTTTACGCCCTGTCGCGCTGGCGAAATGCTCATGTCCCACGCTTTGGGCTTGGTCGGGGGGGCATCGTCATCCCTGAAAATATTCTCACCAAGGCGCCGAGTGCGGAATTGAAGGAAAACCAACAGGATCAGGATTCCCTTCCTCCCTACGACATACTCGATGATATTCTGACATGCCTTGTGGAGAATGAGATGCCGTTATCGCAAATCGTTGCGAACGGCCACGATAGAGACCTCGTCATGGAAATTCAGCGATTGTTGTATCTGGCGGAATACAAGCGCAGGCAGTCGGCGCCCGGCGTAAAAATCACCCAGAAGCTGTTCGGGCGTGACCGCCGCTATCCTATTACAAACAAGTTTCGGGAAATTCTGTAAAATATTGAAAACTAAGGTTTTGTCTTGGGTTGAGTTGTGGTTTTGAATTGGGCGCCGCCGCCGGAAGACTGGTTCTTTGTATCTCCGGCTTCTTTTTCTGTGTTAGCCAAAGCAATCTCGTTCGGATCATATTCGACCGCCTTGCAAGAGCAGCCCTTCACATATTCCTTCCTGTAGCGCCAGGCATTGGCGTGCTCGTTATAGGCTTGACGACCGTCGGATGACACCATCTGCTCGGGTTCTTCACCAGGATTGCGATATACATAAAGCTCGGCCGGAGCCGCGCATTGCGATTGGCATGCCGAGATGTCGTTCGAAAATGAGCGTGGCAGAGTGGAATAGCTCACGGGGAAATAGTAGCCGTCGCACGCGCGCACACACAGCGTGCGATATGTAGCGAAGGGCTCAATGCGTGATGTCCGAAGGCCGCGTCTTGGCGTCGTTTCCCAAAAATCTTCCTCGAACCATTTCATAAACCCGCCGCCACCCCTGCGTCTGCGATTGGCTTGCTGGTATTGACTGCCACAACCGGCGCGTGAGAGTGCGGCTCTCAAATCATTTTCACGCCGGTTTCTGCCGCCTCTTTGAGCTTTGCGTTGTTCTTGCAGCCGCGCGAGCTGACGGCGTGAGTCCTCGATTTTGCGGTTCAGCCGCAGGCATTTCGGAGTGCGTACGAGTGAGCGCCCGAAGATGAAATTGCTCTGGTAGCATCCACTCCGGTTGGCCCTGGCCTGATTAGTCTGGAAAATCCGGTCATATTTTTTGATTTCGGCTTCAAGTTTTGGACCGTTACTGCGCCCCTGCTGGTTTCGCACCCAGTCATTGGCCAGTTCTTGTTCCATCTGCATACAACGCAGCTCATGGGACGAGAGACGCCGGCCCTGATTGGCCCGTGGCTGTTGATAGCTGGGTTGCTGATATCCGCGTTGCGGATATGGTTGTTGCGGATAGGGCTGTCGCGGATAAGGCTGCTGGGCAACGGCGAGAGACCATGCCCCAACCAACGCAAATACGCTCATGGCGGCTGCGGCAATGCCGCTTTTGCCGTGCCGGGCTATTAGACGTTGCAATTTTGATTTTGTGTGCTTCAAATTCAAAATGACCTAGTACCCAGAATCAACTCTCAATATGTATCTACTCTCATTATGCGACCTGACTGTTTAACGGGTCAATGAGGCACCTTTACGTTGCAATAGCACCTTGTACAAGCGCCGTGATAATTGAAACAGCTGGAGACGCCCGTGAAGCCGCAACAAATTGAGCTAGCCGCCAATATACTTGGGTCTGCTCGAACGAATAATCAAATGCTCGCGAGTCTCGAAAATGGCCTGAACCCCACCAGCATGGATGAAGGCTATGCCCTGCAGGATGCTTTCATGCGGATTTGGGATGAACCGGTTGCGGGGTGGAAGGTGGGGGCCACGGCTTTAACGGTGCAGGAACTCTACGGGGTGAGTGAGCCGTTTTGCGGACCGTTTTACGGGCCCGCCACTTATTCCTCTCCAGCAAAGCCGAAGGCTGAGGATTTCGGGCATCTTTGTATAGAAAGCGAATTTGCCTTCCGGTTCGGCAGCACTTTATCTGCGCGCAAAAACGCCTATGACCGGGAGGAAATTCTAGGCGCTATTGAAGCGGTGCTCCCTGCCTTTGAATTGATATCACCGCGCTTTGACACGCTGCTGCAGGACCGTGTTGCGCTGGCTGCCGCGGATTGCGGAATGAATGGCGGGTTCGTTCTGGGCGAAGATTACGCGGATTGGCGCGCCCTTGATCTGAGCAAGCATGGCGTGAGGCTTACCGTGAACGGCGAAGTGAAGGGGGAAGGGACCAGTGCAAACGCGCTTGGTCATCCCTTCAATGTGCTGGATTGGCTGGTCAATGCATTATCGCGCCGCGGCATCGATCTGAACGCCGGTGAGATTGTCTCAACCGGAACCTGCACCGGCATCGTCTATATCGAGAAGGGGCAAAAGGCGGTTGCTGATTATGGCGTGCTGGGTGCGATAGAAGTGACATTTGATTAGGGTCAGGACTCATTAATGGCATGCATTGTGCGTGATGGATTTTGCATCTGAGCAGGCAGAAAGGCGCAGATAACCTAACT
>CAYOEI010000121.1:0-5783 GCA_964402825.1 uncultured Hyphomicrobiaceae bacterium | reverse complement strand
GCCGCCATGCGGGCGTCTAACGCATCATGGATATTTCGGCGCGTGATTTCGGTAATAGGGATATTGGCCCACCCCCTATCCTTCTTTTTCGGCCTGCCCTTCGCGTCCAGCTTCTTACCCGCGTTCATCAGTATCTGTTGTTGGACTTTCCAGCGGCGGTTGCGCTTTTTCGCAATGGCGTATTTCTCAATGAAGTCGCTGACGGCGGTCTCGTAAGTTTCGGCCGTCTCGATTTCTTCCTGCTGCTGATTGTGGCGCGGGTCTTCTCCGGCTTCGAGGGTGTGCAGGATATCGCGCGCCTTGTCTCGCGCCCCTGCAAGTGTAAGGGCCGGGAAGCGCCCAAGTGTCGAGCGCCGCTGCTTGCCATTTACCCGGTAGAAGAAGACGAAAGACTTTGTGCCCTTCGGTGTCACACGCACCGCGAAGCCGGGCAGGGCCGCGTCGAAATGATCCTCCTGCCCTGCCGCTGGCAAGTCGAGATTCTTGATGCCAGCTTCCGTCAGAATCTTGTGTTTAACACTCACAATCAGCCTCCATAGGTAACATTAGGTAACAAAAGCGGTGCGGTTGGCCTTGTTACGATATGAAACGCTATGTTAGTTATTTTTGGCTGTATTGCAAGGGATAGAGGGGGTTTTGAGGGACAAGTAGTTATGAAGTGAAAGAGGCTGAAATTCCCAATAGCATGACCGAGTATCACAAATACAAGGACCATTTGCTGCGGCTTGATGGCGAGAGCCGCCGCATGCGTTTCGGCATGAGCGTGGATGATGAGTTCATCGCAAACTATGTCCTGAGGCTGCATGACATGAAGAGTATTGTCTTTGGCCATATCATTGGCGGAAATGTTTGCGCGGCAGCCGAATTGCGCCCCTTGGGGAGCCAAATGCGCGGCGAGGCGGAAGCGGCCTTTTCGGTGGAGACGCCTTATCAGGATAGCGGCATCGGCACCGAGCTGCTGGGGCGTCTGGTACGCGCGGCGCGCAACCGCTCCATCCACCGCGTTTATATGAACTGCCTGGCTACAAACAAGAAGATGCAGGCGGTCGCGAAAAAACATGGCGCGACCCTCACATTCGACGAAGGCGAGGTTGTGGGGCAGGTCGCTCCTTCCTCGGCGCATTATTTTTCAATCTGGTGCGAGGCTGTGGAGGACGAGATGGATTTTGTCATGGCGGTTCTCGATTTGCAGCGCCGGTTCATGCCCGCGGCCTGAGGGGAGAAAACTACTCCCCCTCCTCTGGGGCCGCGTCGAAACGCTGGAGGGAAACCGGATCGAGACCATGCCGGGCGTACCATGCTTCAAACCGCGCACGCGCTTTGCCGCCATCATACAATCCCAGAAAATCAATTGTATTGCCGCTCAGGAAGGCGCGTGCGTTCATTTCCGCGCCTTCGCCAACGCCATAGATCTTGCGCCGGTACATATGCGCCACCACGGGCAGATAGTCGGCGTAATAATATTCCTTGGACAGCATCGGCCAGTCTGAACCGTAGAGAATTCTGCGGGCGCGCTTTTCGCCCGCCTCACCTGACAGAAACACCTTGCGTATGGGAGCCAGCATTTGCGCCGCTTCGCGGCAATGCTGGCCGGAACCGGTGAAATTATCCATCAGCATTTCGGGATAATGGGAGAGGTCGGTGTAGACGCTGTCATAGGCGTCCATCAGTCTGCCAATACTGGCGCGCCATTCTTTGGTGCTGGCGGCGTCGGGTGAACCGCCGAAATGAGTCAGGTTCAGCTTCAGGCCGGAAAGGCCCTGCCGTGCAAGAACACGCTCCCAGCCTTGCGGATGCGCACGGACCTCATAGCCCGTCTCCTTACCGGCGGAATTCGTAAATACGCCCGCCCCATTGGAGGGAGCCGTATGAACCATGATCGGCACATCATGAGCGCTGCAAAACTCATAAAGCGCCAGCAGCGCTGCATCGAGGAGATGCCCGAACTCATGTGCATATGGTGTCTTCGCAACCGAAGCAGGAAACCCCTCAAGCGGAATATCTGCGTTGCCAATGGGAAGAAAACCCATGGTCGGATAGAGCTTCACACCGGCAAATCCGCGATTGAGAATAGCGTCTTCAACCACTTCCAGCGCGCTCTTCCTGCGGAACTTTGAACCCATCCCAACCAGCGCGTTGTGATGCGTATCATCCACCTGCCTCCATGGGCAAAAGGATACAAAACCATGGCAGCGCCCCGGATAAAGCCGCTGGATCATCTCCATCATCTCAACCTGCTGCGCCGGGCTGCTCTGGGGCAGCGATGAGGCGTCAGTGCTTATGTCATCCGCGCTGGACCCGGCCTCCGCACCCACGCCAAGCCAGTAATCCATATCAATCATGGCGGGCGTAAACAGCGCCACGCCCACGCCAGGCTCGGGCATTGCGTTGGTGGCCATCAGTGCTTCTAAATTCTTGTGACGGAATTGCGTGAGGATGGTTACGAGGTTCAGCACCGCGGTAATATTGTCGGCCACGTCATCGCCATAACAGGCGCGCTGCGTGCCATGGGCGAACTTCGGCAACTCCAGCTTCTTTGCAAGCGCCGCCGCTTCGGGTTCTCCCGCCAGCCGTGCTTCCAGCACAGACTTTTCCAGCTCATACCCAGGCGTGCGGCCGAGCGATCCCGAAACAGCGTCTCCAATCTCGGATTCCAGCCTGCTCCGATGGGCCGCGCTCAAATGCGCTGCATAGTGTTTCAGAACAACCTTGGTGACGAAATAAACGGAAGGGATGTCGCGCGCATTGAAAATGTGGCAGTGGGCATCGATGATCGGAAGATCTTTTATCCAGACATCATTCGCGCTGATCATGGAGCGGCAAGCATTGGGACAGCTCGCCGCCTGAAGTGCGCCGGCGCCTGGAAATGCGTGCATAAGCCCGGCGCCCAGAGTGGCGGAAAGCGAGCGCAGCACAGCCCGTCGGCTTATGGAAGATGTGAACTCACGACAAGAGCTCACAAGATTGTGTGGCATCGCTTTTGCTCTTCAATCCGTATCTATAATCAACTGCATTGAACGGTGATGAAATCCATGTGGAGAGTGATCATGTATAGATCAATACTAATTCTTGCGGCATTCGCCTTCACCATTGTGATTTTTGCGATCACACCGATTGCGTTGTCGAAGGGTAAATGCCCCGACGGCGCTATCTGGGATCAAATCGCCAAAAAATGCGTGGGCGATACATCGGACGATCCGGAGGAGGGCGGCGAGGGAAGCATGTAATGCGCCGCTGAATTCAACATGTGAATTCACGGGATTGTCATGACAAAGTGTGACTCATTTCCGCTTTCAGCCCGTATCTTAAATCGACCGCCGATTGCGGTTCTTTGAATCCTTCCGGGGAGAATGAATATGAAATTGTCTTTATTGTTTATAGCTGGCGCCGCGATTGTGGCATTGCATCTCATCGCCGCATCCGTGGCTACCGCAAATACACACTGTCCGGACGGAACCAAATGGAATCCTAATACCAGCAAATGCGTATCTGCACCGCGCGGATCAATCGGCGGTTAGGTCATCAGCCAAGAATCTTCTGGGCCTGCGCCACCAAGTTTTCCATCAGCTCCGTGGCGCCGGTTTCCCGGTTGAGCCCCACTGCCTGACCGGACCACAATGCAACAAAGTTACCCTCACCGCGCGCCGCACTTTCCTTGCGCAACGGCCCGGTCACCGTATTCATCAGCGGAAAGTCCGGCAGCGTCCCTTTGTGTGGCTCCATCTCTTCCATATAGCGGTTGGTGATGCCGCGCGCTGGGCGGCCAGAAAAAGCATCCGTCAGCCGCGTATCTTCATCGCGAGCCTCAAGCAAAGCTGTGCGGTACACAGGCGCAATGCCCGCCTCAGAGCAGTTCAGGAACACTGTCCCGAGCTGAACTCCAGCAGCCCCAAGAGCAAACGCTGCCGCAATTCCGCGCCCATCGCCAATACCGCCAGCGGCAATGACCGGCACCGAGACCGCGTCCACCACCTGCGGCACCAGGGCCATGGTGCCCACTTGCGCCTGATCGTATGACGAGGCGAAGGTGCCTCGGTGGCCGCCGGCCTCGAACCCTTGAGCCACAATTAAATCGGCGCCGCTTTGTTCTAAAATTTTCGCCTCGCGCACCGTCGTCGCGGAACTCAGCACCAGGATGCCGGCATCCTTGAGCCGCGTGACAAGTTTTTCCTCGGGCAAGCCAAAATGAAAGCTGGCAACCTTCGGTCCAAGCGCCAGCACAACCTCCGCCATAGTCTCATCAAACGGGAAATTGGTGGCCTTAACTTCAGGCACATCGCCAAGTCCAAGCTCATCATAAAAAGGCTTCAGAAACGCGGTGGCAGCAGCTGCCTTGCCTTCATCCAGTTGCGGCGGTTGATGCACGAAAAAATTTATATTGAGCGGCCTATTGGTTGCCTGACGGGCTTGTCCCATCTCAGCGCGCAGCCCATCAGGTGTCAGCATCGCGGCAGCGATCGATCCCATACCGCCCGCATTGCCAACGGCAGCCGCCAGCGATGGCGTCGATGCCCCCGCCATCGGCGCCTGGATAATCGGATGGGCGATGCCCAGCGCGCTCGTCAATCTGTCGTCAGGCCACATAGCGATATCTTACTCCAAACTTAAAACCGCCGCTCGACCATCTTCTTCTTCAGCTCCGCGATTGCCTTGGCCGGGTTCAAACCCTTCGGACACGCTTTCGAGCAATTCATGATCGTGTGGCAACGATAGAGCCGGAACGGGTCTTCAAGATTATCCAGCCGCTCACCCGTTGCCTCATCGCGTGAATCGATCACCCAGCGATAGGCCTGTAACAACACGGCAGGTCCAAGATACCGGTCCGAATTCCACCAATAAGACGGGCAGGAGGTTGAGCAGCATGCGCACATGATGCACTCATAAAGCCCGTCGAGTTTTTCGCGGTCTTCGCGGCTCTGTTTCCATTCCTTCGGCGGCTCGGTGGTCTCGGTTTGCAGCCATGGCTTGATGGAGCGGTGCTGGGCATAGAAATTGGTCAGATCGGGAACAAGATCCTTCACTACGGGCTGATGCGGCAGCGGGTATATTTTCACCGTGCCCTTGATCTCGTCCATACCGAGCGTGCAGGCCAGGGTGTTGGTGCCGTCGACATTCATGGCGCAGGAACCGCAAATTCCCTCGCGGCAGGACCGGCGGAAGGTGAGCGTCGGGTCGATCTCGCTCTTGATCTTGATAAGCGCGTCGAGAACCATCGGCCCGCACTCATCCAAATTCACATTATAGGTATCGACGTGTGGATTCTCGTCATCGTCCGGATTCCAGCGATAGACGCGGAATTCGCGCCAGTCACCCTTGCCCTTCGGCTTGTTCCAGGTCTTGCCTGGCGTCATTCTTGAATTTTTGGGGAGTGCGAGTTCGACCATGATTTCCTCTAATACACCCGCGCCTTGGGCTCGATATATTTGATGTCGTTGCTCATGGTGTAGGTGTGCACAGGCCGGTAGCCCAGCCTAACCTTGCGTTTTTCATCATCAATCCATGCAAGCGTGTGCTTCATCCATTTCTTGTCGTCGCGGTCAGGGAAATCCTCGCGCGCATGGGCGCCCCGGCTTTCCTTCCGGTTGACCGCGCCCTCGGCCGTCACCGCCGCCTGAACGATGAGATTATCATATTCCATCGTTTCCATGAGATCGGTGTTCCAGATCAGCGAGCGATCAGTGACCTTGATATTCTGACCAGCATCCCAGATTTCCTGAATCAGCTTCTTGCCTTCCATCATCACCTTGCCGGTGCGGAACACGGCGCAATTCGATCCTGTTTTT
>CAYOEI010000120.1:0-2881 GCA_964402825.1 uncultured Hyphomicrobiaceae bacterium | reverse complement strand
AAAGAAGATGGCCGCGCGTGTAGGACACCTCCTTGATCTGGAACAAAACGAGACTCGTGTTGTCCCACTTTCGGGCCACGTCAAAAAAGGTGAGACAAAACAAAGGAAAAACAGTGGTTAATCAAATAGATAAGCTATTGTTGGTGGGCCCGGCAGGACTCGAACCTGCAACCGGACGGTTATGAGCCGTCAGCTCTAACCAGTTGAGCTACGGGCCCCTTGGGTTTGTCGCCCGCCGCTCGTATAACAGAGTTTCACGTGGCTGCGAAACAGTTGCGCACTCGTTTTGTACAAGGGATTTGAATCCATGACAGTCAAATTTACACCCCTGCTGCTGGCGTTTACATTTATGCTGGCCATGCTTAATCCCGCAATTGCCGCCGAGACCTCTGACAAGCGCATGATCGCCGTCACCGGAACCGGCATCGCCAAGGCGCGACCCGATACGGCGAGCATTTCCATTGGCGTGGTCAGCGACGGCGCAACCGCGCGCGCGGCGCTCGATCAGAACTCCGCCGCCATGTCCGCCGTGAACGCGGCGTTAAAAACCCGGCAGGTCGAGCCGAAAGACATTCAGACGGTTGATTTTTCCGTGCGCCCGAAATTCAAGCATTTCAAGGATGGCAAGCCCCCTTCGATTACCGGATACCGCGTCGTTAATTCGGTGCGCATCACCGTGCGGGATTTGAAAAATCTCGGCCCCATTCTCGATCAGGCGGTTTCTCTGGGGTCCAACCGGATCAACGGCATCACATTTTCCATTGCCGAGCCTCGCGCTCTAGAAGATACGGCCCGCAAGGCCGCGATGGACGATGCCCGCAACAAGGCGCAACTCTATGCCCACGCCGGCCTTACCCGCCTTGGCAAGGTGCTGACCATCACCGAGGATAGTGTCATCAGACCGCCGAGCCCCAGATTCGCCCGCGCCGCGCTGCGCTCGGAAGCAGCTTCGGTACCCATCGCACCTGGAGAAACAAAGTTGCAAGCGCGCGTGCGCGTGACGTGGGAATTAGTCGATTAATATTATTCTTTTCCGCCGATCACCTCCGCTTCGCCCAGACCCATCCGCTCGCCGGGCAATGCGCCCGCATCGGTTTCGGCGTTAATCGCCTCTTCGGACGCGATCTTCTCCAGCGATGCGGCCAGAATTTCTTTCGCGCGCGCCAGCGGCACGACGCACACCCCGTCGTCATCGCCAATCACGATATCGCCGGGGCTGACCGGGCACCCCGCGCAGGAGATAGTCCCGTCGATAATCCCGCCAAAGCCCTTATGGGGCCCAGCCGGAACAATCGCGCGGGCAAAGGTGGTAAAACCAAATTCGCGAATTTCCGCAACATCGCGCACCGCGCCATCGACCACCAGCCCGCCGATCTGGCGCTTAATCGCCACGCGCGTCATGATTCCGCCCCAGACAGCGGTGTCTTCAAACCCGCCCGCATCGGCAACCAGGATTTGCCCCGGCTCGACCATTCCCAACGCCATATGCAGCGCGGAGTTATCGCCGACCATGCACGTGACCGTGCGCGCCTGACCGAGCAATGTCATGCCATGCGCGACCGGCTTGATCGCGCCGGCCATGACCTGAGTACGGTTCATGCAGTCAGAGACGATGGCGGGAGGAATATTGCGCCACTTGTCGAGTTCGGCCTGGCTGAGGGGGGTGAAATTTATTTCATGACGTTGAATGGGCATTGATGAGCTTTCCTGAAAAACGAGAGGTTCCTGCTTATCGGCGATACGCCCTATTCCACAGCCTCGGCGATGGCTTTTGAGCATGTCACCGTATCGGCCGGCCCGCCAAGATCGGGCGTGCGCAGCTTCTCTTGTGAAAGCACCGCCTCGATCGCTTTCACAATCGCGTTCGCAGCCTCGCCATGCCCCAGATGCTCAAGCATCATCGCGGCCGTCCATATCTGCCCGACAGGATTAGCCACCCCCTGGCCCGCAATATCGGGGGCGGTGCCGTGTACTGGCTCAAACAATGAAGGGTACTTGCCTTCGGGGTTGATATTGCCGGCCGGCGCGATGCCGATTGTACCGGTGCATGCGGGCCCCAGATCGGACAAAATATCGCCGAACAGATTTGACGCCACCACCACATCGAAACGGTCCGGGTTGAGCACGAAATGGGCGGTGAGAATATCGATGTGATACTGGTCCTGGGCGACATCGGGAAACTCTTTTGCCATCTCCTTCACCCGCTCGTCCCAATAGGGCATGGTGATGGCGATGCCGTTGGATTTCGTCGCCGAAGTCAGATGCTTTTTCTCGCGCCGTTGCGCCAGCTCAAAAGCATAACGCAATATCCGGTCGACGCCGTGCCGCGTCATCACCGTTTCCTGCACGCAAAACTCGCGCTCCGTGCCTTCAAACATCCGCCCGCCGATGGCCGAATATTCGCCTTCGGTATTCTCGCGCACCACCCAGTAATCGATATCGCCCGGTTTACGCCCCGCGAGCGGACACGGCACACCCGGCATCAGCCGAACGGGCCGCAGATTCACATACTGGTCGAACTCGCGCCGGAACAATATCAGCGAGCCCCACAGCGACACATGATCGGGCACGGTTTCCGGCCAGCCCACCGCGCCGAAAAGATCGCGTCATGCCCGCCGATCTGCTCCTTCCAGTCTTACGGCATCATCCGGTCGTCGCGGGCGTAATAATCACAATTGGCGAAATCGAAATCATCGAGCTGCAAATTGAGATCATATTTTTTCGCCGCCGCTTCCAGCACGCGTATGCCCTCGGGCACAACCTCCTTGCCGATCCCGTCTCCGGCGATCACCGCGATACGATTGGCATTGGACTTGGCGGAACTGACTGAACCTGCTGACATGAAGAGCGCTCCCTTTTGTCTCATGACCCGCCTTTAGTC
>CAYOEI010000119.1:0-7551 GCA_964402825.1 uncultured Hyphomicrobiaceae bacterium | reverse complement strand
GGCTCGACATCCTCAAGCAGCTGTTCCATCAGCTCATCGTCATAATCGGCAAGCTGCTCCAGCATTGAAAAACGGGCTTCCTTCTCCCGGGTTTCGAGATCTCCCGGCATTTCAATCACTTCGCTGGGTTTATGCTCGCGGTAGACGAAGGCGCGCTCGAGCGCTAAATCCACAAAACCGGTTGCAATGTTATTTTCCCATATGGGAATTTGCCGCAATACCATCGGCTTGGCGCTTGCCGGCTGCAGGATGGGAAGAATATCGCGGACCCGCCCTTCCGCCTTGTCGATTTTGTTCAAGAACAAAAAATGAGGTATTCCCCGATCCTCAAGCTGCTTCAATATCAGCTGCAAGGCTGGGATTTTTTTATCATCAGGCTCGCATACAACGATGGCCGCATCGCAGGCCGTGAGCGCCACTGCTGTTTCATGCTGGAACTCAACCGAACCAGGACAGTCTAGGAATGTGTAGCTATCTCCGAGAAACTCGGTTTGCGCGACATTGAGCTCGACGCTCATGGAGTGGTTGCGGGCCTCCTGGCTGGCGTCGCCAACCGTATTCTTGGCTGTTATCGATCCCTGGCGTGCAATGGTCCCG
Source organism: uncultured Hyphomicrobiaceae bacterium (assembly GCA_964402825.1). Classification (GTDB taxonomy): domain Bacteria; phylum Pseudomonadota; class Alphaproteobacteria; order Rhizobiales; family Methyloligellaceae; genus UBA2767. The sequence continues at coordinate 6,954 of CAYOEI010000119.1, read as the reverse complement.
GTGCGTGCGAGTATCGCTTCCAACAGCGTCGTCTTACCGCTTAAGTAGGGACCTACCAGTGCAATACAACGCGGACTATGACCTCCATTGCCTTTGGCATCTGCCATTTTATTACCTCCCCTCAATGATTTACATAAATTCTCTCTCCGCTGTTTCAGCGTACGCAGTACGCTCAGACACTATCGTGTCAACTGTGCGGGGTTCTGGCAAGTCTTGGCTCTGTTATTCGTGATCCGGCAAAACCCGACTCGGGCGAGCGCGGTGAGGCGGGGTGTTGCCAGTAGCGGCCCTGAAAATAACGATGCCTATTCCGCCGGAGCTTCCTTGCGCCGTCTGCGCCGGCGCCTGGTTTTGCTCGCCTTGGCCTTGGCGGCGGCGCGTTGCAGCGCGCGGGTTTCAAGCGGGCCGACCACCAGGGTGAGCATGGGCGGCACGATCAACAGCGTCAGGAGCGCGGAAAAAGAAAGACCGCCCACGACAACCGAGCCAAGCCCGCGATAGAGTTCGGAACCAGCACCTGGAAAAAACACCAGTGGCAGCATGCCGAACACTGATGTCAGCGTTGACATGAAAATAGGCCGTATGCGGTTGCGCGTCGCTTCGATAATAGCGGCTTCGGGATCCATTCTGTCCTCGCGCAGATGGATCAGCGTCTGATGGACGAGCAGGATCGCATTATTGACCACAATGCCGATGAGGATCACGAAACCGAGCAGGGTCAACATATCCAGCGACTGGAGATAAAAAATGTTCAGCGCGGCAAGCCCGGCGACACCGCCCGCCGCCGCCATGGGCACGGCGAGCATAATGACAAACGGATAAATGAAACTTTCAAACAGAATGGCCATCACCAGATAGACGATGATCATCGCGACGATCAGATCGCCCACCATATGATCCCAGGTCTCGGACAACTTGTCCGCGGTGCCTGTAATATTTAGCCGCACGCCTTCAGGCAGCCCTTTCGCGCGCAAGGGTTCAACGACTTGGCTTCGCAGAAGTTCAATAGCCTCTTCAAGAGGGGTCTCAATCGAGGGAACCACTTCAAGCGTGACTGTGCGCAGGCGCTCGCGATGGCGGATTGCGGTCGGGCCGGAAGTCATCTCAACCTTGGCCACCGATGAGACGGGGAGAATCTGACCATTGCGGGTGACCACAGGCAAATCTTCAATGCCCTGCGTTGCATTGATCATGTCAACCGGCCCCTTGAGCATCAGATCAATGCGGTCGTTGCCCACGGTAACCTCCACCACACGCAATCCGTCATTGAACGCATCGATGGTCTGCCCAAGTTCCACCGGCGTCACGCCATTGTCGGCAAGCCTGATACGATCGGGCCTCACGCGCACTTCCGGCGCACCAAGTTCCAGCCCGGGTTTGGGGCGAAACTGATTACCTTTCTCCCGCGGAAAAACTTTTAAGATGCGCCCCGTCACGTCAAGCGCTGTCGCCAGAATGGTCTCCAGTTCGGGCCCCGATACATCGAGCTCGATCTTGCGTCCGCCGCCAATGCCGTGCCCGAAGATCGAGCGCTGGTTGATGATAGAGAAAGTTCCAGGCTCCCTGGAAACCGGCTTCTGCAATATTTCCTTCAGCTCACCGACCCGGGAGGGCGTTACAGCCGCGGCGCCAAGGAATGTCCGCGCCCGCGACGCCACAAAAAAGAAGCGGTCAATCTTCGCCGGTTGACCCTCCACCTCCTCAGGCCCGGACACGGAGCGGAGTAATGGCTTGATCTCATCCTCGATACGCTTGGCAATTTCGGTAGTCGTTTCGAGATTATATCCTGGCGGCGGGATAATGACGCCAAACATCAGGTTGCGGTTGCCCTCGGGAAGATATTCCAGCTTCGGCAGGAAGGTCCATGCCCCCGCCAGGCACGCCACCGAACTGATCGTGACCACCAGCACCGCAGCGATCTTGTTCCGGGTCACCAGTTTAGTAAAACCAATGATCGAGGATACAAAAGCACCCGCGAAATGATCAATACCGGGAATAAAAACGCGCTTGAAAGCGGCCTGTTCAGAATCGGCCTTTCCCGCGAGGAGCCTGCTTGAGAGGGCGGGAATCACGGTCACTGAAACGAGCAGGGACAGCATCACCGAAACGGAGATTGCAACGCCGATATCCCTGAACAACTGCCCCACTTCAAGCTTCATTACCAGCACCGGAATAAAGACCATTACGGTCGTCAACGCGGAAACCAGCACCGCGCCCCAGACTTGCTGTGCGCCGCGTTGGGCGGCCTCTCGCGATGGGCGCCCTTTCTCACGATGACGAAAAATATTTTCAAGAACAACGATTGCCGCGTCCACCACCATTCCAACCGCAAAGGCAAGACCGGCAAGCGAAATCACATTGAGCGAACGCCCTAACGCGGCCATGGCAACAAAGGAACCAATCACGGAAACCGGTATGGCAAGTGATATGATGACCGTGGCGCGCCATGATCGCAGGAACAACATCAGGATCAAGGCAGCCAGCGTGCCTCCTATCCAGATATTCTGCCGGACCAGGCTTATCGACGACTTGATATAAACCGTTTCATCATAGACCTGCCGCATAGCGAGGCCCTGCTCCGGTACGGTGCGCTTGTTCAACTCGTTGATGGCCTCATGGATACCGGTCATGGTTTCGATGACATTGGCGCCGGTTTCGCGCTCGGCATTGAAGGCCAGCGCCGCATGCCCATCCAGGCGAATCCTGGCGCTCGCTTCTTTATAGGCAAACTTCACCTTGGCGATATCGCTGACAGTGACGCGGGAGATACTACCTGTTTGCTCGTCGCGTACCGAGCGAAGAACCACGTTTCGGATCGTCTCCAATGTGTTCAGCTCGCCTTCGGTGCGCACCACATAGCGGCGCTTGCCCTCGTCCACATCACCCGCGCTCATGACCGCATTGTTGCGCCGGAGCACCTCGAGCACGCTCGACACTGTAAACCGGTAGCGCGCCAGAAGTTGTGGCTCGACGATCACCTGGATTTCGCGTTCACTGGCGCCATAGACGTTGACCTGACCGACGCCCTTAACGCGCTCGATCCGGTCCTTGATGACGTCTTTTACGAAATCACCGAACTCCTCAATCGGGCGTGTATTGCCCTCTGCGCGCGTGACAATGAACCATGCGATAGGCGAGTCTTCCGCCCCGGCAAGCTTGATCGTGGGCTCGTCCGCCTCGTTCGGATATCCGGTTACACGGTTAAGACGGTTGGCAACCTCAAGCATGGCGCGATCCATGCCCGTGCCGATGGCAAACTCCATCTTGATCCTGCTGCGCCCCTGCTCGGAGTTACTTTCAATCTGTGACAGGCCGCTAATTCCGCGCAGCACGTCTTCCTGCCGGATGACAATCTCCCGCTCGATTTCCGCTGGAGCGGCGCCAAACCAGTTGGTCCTGACCGTGATAACCGGACGGTTCACATCCGGCGCAAGCTGGATCGGGATGGTTTGCAGAGACACCACACCAAACATGATCACCATCAGCACCACCGCGACGACAGCAATAGGTCGTTCGATTGAGGCGCGGATAAGATTCATGTCGAGTCCTTTTCGACGCGTACTTTCATGCCAGGCTGGACGCGTTCATTGCCGCGTATGACGACCTGCTCACCTTCCTTGAGGCCCGACACGACCTCAAACCTGCCACCGACCGCCTCGCCGAGGGTTATCGGCCGCAGCTGGGCCGTTCCGTCGGTAACGACAAAAACAATGTCGCCGGAGGGGCGCTTGAGAATGGCATCCTTGTGGACCGTCAACGCGTTCCTGTTGTCGCTCACCGGAACCGCAATAGTAACTGTTTGGGATTCCGCCAGCGGACTCCTGATATTTGAAAATTCCGGGACGAACCGCACCATGCGTGTCCGCGTCTGCGGATTTTCCAAGGGAAGGATCGAACGCACCTTTGCCTTATGGCGCGTCCCATCGTCCAGGGTGATATCGACAATGCGCCCGATCGGAAGACCAGCCAGGCGCGCATAAGGCACAGCCGCTTCCACCTCCAGCGCACGATCCCCGATAACCCGGGCAATCGGATCGCCCTTGTTCACATAAGAGCCTGCTTCAGTATAGCGGCGAATGACCACTCCTGGATAAGGTGCGCGCACGGTCGCATACTCAACATCAATCTGCTTTCGCTGCAGAGATGTGAGCTTGACCGCGACACGGGCCCTTGCGCGCCCAACCCTGGCCTCGGCCACGGCGACGCGCTTTTGCGCGTCTTCAAATTTTGCCTGCGAGAAGGCGACCGACTTGCGCAAGCCTTCCTGGCGCTTGAGTTCGGTCATCGCCACATCGGTTTCCGCCCTCCAGGTCAGAAGCTCCGCGCGCGCCTCATCGAGTTCGCTGTTTGCCATCTGCGTCTCGGCTATCAGCGTCTCAGCATCAAGCACGGCAATCACCTGCCCTTTTTTGATGTGATCCCCGACTTCAACAGAAATGCCCTCAACCGGTCCGGCTATTCGCGCGGCTATATTGCCCATGCGCAAAGACACCAGCCGGCCGATGACGGATACGGTCTGGGTCATGGCCTGTTTGCGGATTTTCTCCACCCGCACGAGCATGCTTTTCGCCTCTTGCGCAACCAGGGGCGCATATGAGGCTGCCCAGAACAGGCAAATGGCGATGATACGGACAATCATATATGCAGCCGGGATGTATGCAGCCGGGCGTCTGTATGCGCTCATATCTCTCATTCTTTATTCTGCTTTGCGAAAATTAGGGTCAGGACACATTCATGTGTCCTGACCTTAAGCCGCAGCATAAGGGCTGACTATTTATGGTCAACGACATCTACTGAGCACAATGCCCAGCAGATATTACGTTGATGATGGCGTTAATCCTGCGTCTGAAATACGTTTTTTGTGCTTTTTTATGAATCAGAAAATTCCGCCATTCAATAAAATGCCCCGATTGCATACCTTCAATGCCGCTCAGACCAGAATATAAACCTGCTTTAGATTAACCCACCCCACCCGAAATCGAGGTCACGAATTCGTTCCTGGACTCAAGCCCGCAGAGCCGGTTTAGACCGCAATGGAGCCGCTATTAGCCAAAATGCTGTGTATCTTCATGAAATGGGCCAATTTTCGCCTAAATTCAACGCTTTACGCCTCACTGTTGGCAAAAATCCTCAATAAAAACATTATCAAGAAACGTGCAGTTCAGTGCTTTGGGGGTACGGGACTGTATTGCGTTTCAGGAGGGAAAAAATGCCGTTTATGCGCCACATGCGCCGGCTGGGTTCTCCAGCTGTGAAGAGTTGTATGCTCGAGCCGCAATCCAGCGTTCCGAATATGCTTTGCCTGGCGCAGAATTTGCGCCCCGGTTCTCTTGTCATCATGCGCTCCAATAAGAGATGCGACGGATAGCATGGCCCATCATCGTATCAGCCCTGTCGTTGTAAAGCCGGTGTGTACCCCCGTGCCTCCGGCTGGATGCGGCAGTGTCGCTGGTGATGCCGGGTTTGCCCCCCCAGCAATTGCGTTGCCTGTCAGGGCCGCGCGTCTCCCGGCAACCAGCGGCACAACCAGACACTTTCACGTTTTGACTGAACCACCCGTTCGGCAAAACCTGAAATGCCCTAGAGCATTTCTGGTATTAACAGAATCGCCAAGCCACCCGCTCCCCCGTCCCAACCGCCCCGAGGGTACTCTTTATGGGCGGTTGGGCCGGGGGAGCGGGTGGCTCAGTCATAACGGACAAGAGTCTAGCCCTAAACAGGTCCTTCGCCCGCAACTCCTTCGTCTACGCGCCAAAGCCTGCGCATCTCGTCAGGCCGCCATCCGGTCTAAGTTTTTCTTTGCCTCTCGGGGCGCCGTCCCTTCGCAATCACCCCCGCGCGGGGAACGGAACCGGCACCCCCGCTCAAGCGCCACGGTTTGGGAAAGATTGCCGTCTCTTCCCGGGCCGTTACCTGGCGCAAATGTGCGCTGTAAGAGATTGATCGATAGTCTCGCGTTCGGAACGGGGCGCAACTCGCACGCCCCCGCCCGTATGATCGTCTCGTAGCGCGCACAGGCCGGCCTCCCATGTTCCCCTGCAGCAAGAGTGGGACGTAGGAGTGCCGGCCGCTTTTTTTCAAACCAGACAGACTGACTGATCTCAAAGCGGGCCAGACAGACTCAAAGCGAGTAAGTCTCGCATCGTTCGTTAGTCTGGATTGTGCCTACTATGATTCGCAGATTCCGGTGAAACGGCATGCGGCTCCTCAATCCTGCTCGCGTACCGTCTCATTCGGCCCGCAGTCCGTTATATTGGAACCGCTCACTCACCCCCCTTTGCACACAGTTGCGCCAGCGGGTGGCGGCCCGGCCAGAACCTTCAAAAAAGGGCAATGCCCCGAATCTACTGAATGGTTGCTTTCTCCTGGGTCTCTTCAGGGACATCGACCCCGTGCTCAAGCATCAGCATTCTGGCAATTTTCTTAGCGCCGCGCCCAGCGTTTATGTCTCCAGATACCTGGGCGGTTACGATGGCCCCTTCATGCAGAAGCGATATCGACCATGCAAGCCCATCAGGGTCGCGCGCGCCGGCTGAAGAGGCCAGCAGCCGCAGATATTCCAGAACCAGACGCTTATGCTCTGCCGCCAGTTGATGCACCGCATGGCCGGATTCGGAGAATTCCGCCGCGGCATTGATGAAGGAGCATCCGGAGAAAGGGAGACCGGAGAAGGCACGGCCGGCAAACCACTCCCCCAAAGCATCAAAGCTCGCCAGCAACCGCTCAGCTGGAGTCCCGCCGGACTTCTCAATTGTGCGTTTGAACCAGGTGCGGAACTGCTCGTCGCGCAACCTTAAGGCTGCGAGAATAAGTTCTTCCTTGGATCGAAAATGCTTGTAAAGCGTCATCCGGGCGACCCCGGCCTCCTGCAGGATCTTGTCGATTCCCGTGGCATGAAACCCGTCCCGTCCAAACAATTTCACAGCCGTTTCAACCAGATGCTCTTTCTTGTTT
>CAYOEI010000118.1:0-2997 GCA_964402825.1 uncultured Hyphomicrobiaceae bacterium | reverse complement strand
TCGCGACGAACACGCATCGCTTGTGGGTTTTCGTCGAGCCGCTGCTGCACGGCCTCGATCACATGCTCGTGCTCCCAGCGGGTGATGCGCCGCTCCTTGCCCGTCGTGCAGCGATGCTTGAGCGTGCAGGTCCGGCACACGATTGCGGGTTGAGCAGTGTTGCGCCACGGCGACATTCAGCGAAGAGAATGGCCGTCTTGCGTATGCCGGGGCCCTCAGATTGGAGAACCCGTTCAAACCCGTCGGCGACGGGCTTTACAAATTCACCTATTACAAGGTCGACTCGACGGGCGTGCGGGGCACGTCCTCGTTCCAGAAAGCGTCACAAGGTCTTTCGATCCAGGTCGATCAGGATTTCGGCAATCTCGGCGTCTTCGCCAAATACAGCAAGGCCTTTCAGCGCAAGGGAGCGATCGGCCAGTTTGCCTCCGCTGGTATCGTGTGGACGAAGCCCTTCGGTCACGATGAAGATTGGCTCGGTCTCGGATTTGGCTGGGTGGACCCAACGGCATCCAACACGAACAACGAGTATGCGGCGGAAACTTATTATCGGCTGCAATTGACGCCCTTCATTCAGGTGACTCCAGCCGCCATGCTGGTCATGAACCCCTCCATGAACCCCGACACCGACACTGAGGGCGTCTTCACTCTGCGAGCGAGAGCCCTTTACTAGTTGCCGGGCTGCAAATGTTTCTGCTCGCGCCTATTTGCTCATTGCCACCAGCAGACATGGGAGCGGACGTCAGGATTGTCTGCTACGTGCCGCAAGCGGACATTCAGTCGAGAGCGGGACTAAACAATGATTTGAACGGCGCGGTGCAGAAACGTGCCTAGTTCAATTGGCGCGATGAGAGGGCGGGATCGATGGGGCTCGATGGATACTAATTGCCAAGTTCTCTTTTTAGAGCCTCTTAGATACCTTTGCGGCTCGGCTTGATTGGACGATGTTGAGAGCGCCACTGGGTAGGAGTTCGCACTGGAGTGTTCAATCCGATGTTCACCAAAAGAAGTCTGCCGGCGACATCTCGGACCGCCGTTCTCGCACTGACTTGTGCCGCATTTTGCCTAATGTCCTTCGGACAGGCCGCCTTGTCGCAGCCCAAGTATGCTCACGCGGGTCCAACGATCATAACCAATGTCTCGGTGATCGACGGACTCGGTAACGAACCAGTTCGAGGTCAGGATCTACTCATTGAAAACGGAAAGATTGCCGCCATAGGGCCGTCGGGCAGCGTCAAGGCACCCTCGGATGCGCTCAAGATCGATGGCAAGGGTATGACGGCAATGCCCGGCCTTATGGATTTGCACATTCACCTCCAGGGTGGTTGGGCGAACGGTCAGATCCCCGGGGACCGTTATAAAGTGAGGCTTGACGACAAATCGGTGCAGCAGAGCCTGTCAGGATATCTCTATGCTGGTGTAACAACGGTCCTGGATATGGGAGGCGATCACAAATGGCTCCTCAAGAAGAGGGCTCAGATCAAAAGCGGTAAATTGTTTGGGCCGAGGTTTTTTACGACCGGTGCACCCTGGAGCCAAGCCCCCAGTAGCTGGGATGCTGGGAATACCGGTGCGAGTGACTTCGGTCTTTCTACCAAGGTCTCGAAATTTGCTGATATCCCGAAAGAATTAGATCGGTACAAGAAAGACGGGATTGAGATCATCAAACTTTATACGGGCATTTCAACAACGGTAATGTCGGCGCTAATCGCCGAGGCCCACAAGCGGGATATTTTGACGGTTGCTGACCTGTGGATGCTCAACATGAACCGTTGGATATCTCAAACCACAGGTCTTGACGGATGGGCTCATTCGGCCGGTTTTGGACCGACCTCGCAAGCCGATCAAAAGTGGCTGGCCGCAAACAACCGATTCGTGATAGGCAACGCGGTTTTAGGCGAGAAAATGGGTGGATTGCGCGTAAAAGAAGAAAACGGCAAGAAGCTCATGCTCAAGGAGCCGCTGATCGTGGACATTTGGGGTAAAGCTGAAGTCGAACATTTCTATCAGGTGTATCCTAAAATTCGGCAAGCCTACTATGAAGGACCGGATTCGTTTTATCAGCAAAACAAATTCGGGGACCTGAGCACATTTCGGAAAACCATCATGGACAACGTCAAGGGATCGTATGACGCGGGTATGCTTGTCGCATGTGGTACGGACGATTCTTACGCCAGCGTATGGGTAGGCGAAGCGGTACACCGCGAAATGGAATTGATGGTGATGGCGGGCATTCCCAATCTTCAAGTCATCAAAGCTTGCACATTTAACTCGGCCAAGGTCCTTCGTAGAGACAAAGAGTTTGGCTCGATCCAAATTGGCAAGATCGCTGATCTTGTCATCGTCGAAGGTAACCCGGCAAAGAATATTTCTGATTCTCGCAAGGTCCGGTACGTCTTCCTTAACGGCAAGCAGGTTGACCGAAACTCACTTAAGTTGAAGCAATAATCACGCGAAGGGACCGACCGTGAACGGACGGGTCGCAGCGGCCGCATGTCCGCTTTGGGTCCTGGCTGTGTGAAAACCCTTCGGCAAATCTTGTTCGTAAAATCGGATTGCTCCGGGTCGGCTTCAGGGACCACTTGGTGGAACATCTGAAATGAAGCGGTCCGACAGAGGAAATGTCATTCTACTCCCTCTGGCCTCGATCGCGTTTTCACACAGCCAGGGTCAAAAGCAGACATTGGAGCAAGCCCTAGGGATGTCCGCTTTACCCCCGAAAGCGGACGTGCTCACGAAAGAATTGCTCGACCTTTATTCCGCAACAGACGCTCGATCTGGTGGCGTTTTCCGGTATGGCCAGCGTTAGGGTCCGCCGAACCCGAGGCCTCAGCCGTCGCCGCGCGCAACCTTCTCCTCGTATTCCGGTAAGGACAAGATTCCTTCCTTCTCGGCCTGGGCGCGCTCACAAGGGGGAATCACGTCTTGGACGATATCCATCCGCTTCCAGGAAGCGAGTGGTGTTTCTTTTTCGGCGACCGGGACGTACTTCGACTG
>CAYOEI010000117.1:0-3671 GCA_964402825.1 uncultured Hyphomicrobiaceae bacterium | reverse complement strand
TATGGTTGCCGGATTTTTCAGAGGATGAGCGGGTTCCCGCAATTCTGGAATACATCCCGTACCGCCGGCGTGACTACAGTGCATCGCGAGACGAAGCCAACCACGGCTACCTGGCAGGACACGGATACGCCTGCCTTAGGGTTGATGTCCGCGGCACAGGGGATTCGGACGGCATTCACACCGAACAGTGGTCCGAGGATTACGATCGTGACGGCGAGGATATATTGCAATGGATCGCAGACCAGCCGTGGAGCAATGGACGAGTCGGTATGATGGGACTCTCCTGGGGAGCCAATACGAGCCTTCGCATGGCCAGTCGCTGTCCGCCAGAGTTGAAAGCCATCATTCCCGTTTCCGCCGCCGACGATCGATATTTGAACAAATACTTGGGCGGCTGTTTGCTGATGAACTCAGTCGTATGGGGATTCACGATGATGGCACAAAATTCGAGGCCGCCGTCGCCGGAGGCTGTGGGTGATGACTGGCGCCGCATGTGGCTTCGCCGGCTTGAGGAGATTCCCTGCTATCCGGCCAACTGGATGAGCCATCCACGCTATGATGATTTCTGGGCATCCGGCGCTCTTGACGAACACTTCGAAAAATTTGGATGCCCGGTTTTTATCGTCGGCGGCGCCGCCGACCCAGGATACGCGGCAACGGTGCCGAAGATGCTGTCGGCGCTGACCGTGCCGGCACGTGGCCTCATCGGACCATGGGCTCACAAATATCCCCAGTATGCGGAGCCGGGACCAGCCATAGGTTTCCTGCAAGAGACGCTTCGCTGGTTTGATCAATGGCTCAAGAACGAAGATAGCGTCATCGAACCAGAACCCAAATTCCGGGCTTGGATGCATGAGTTTTCACGCCCTGAAGGTGTCGCCGGAAATCGTAAAGGGCGATGGATTGAGGAAACGGATTGGCCATCGCCTGACATTGAAGAAAAGACATACGTACTCAACGCGGGCGGACGCCTCGATCCGAAGGCGAAACGGGAAAGCGCCGTCACCGTATGCACGCCGCAGCACTTGGGCGCTACTGCCGGCGAGTGGATGCCGTGGCTCGTCTTTGGCGGCGAGGCGGAATTGCCGTTGGATCAGCGACCAGACGACGCCCTTTCCGTCGTCTTCGACACGCCCCCTTTGACCAAGCGTTTGGAATTTCATGGCGCGCCCGCCGTGGACCTGACCCTTGCGGTGGACAAGCCGGTTGCAATGATCGTCGCGCGGCTTTGCGACGTGGCGCCCGACGGCACCTCCATGCGGGTGACCTATGGTGCGCTTGATCTCTCTCACCGCGAGGGATCGGAAGCACCATGTCCGCAGGTGCCAGGCCAGAAAATTCGCATCCGTTTACCGCTCTATCATAACGCCCATTCCTTCAAACGCGGGCATCGCATTCGCCTGGCGCTATCAACGACCTACTGGCCCGTTCTTTGGCCAACACCGAAGGTTGCGACGGTCACTGTTTGGACCGGGGCAAGCGCACTCGTTCTGCCTATCCGGTCACCACGAGAAGCCGATAAAGTGCTGCGGCCGTACGGAGAACCGGAAACGGCGCCCCCTCTGGCAAAGGAGATTCTCAAAGAAAAAGAATTACGCCGGCAAATCATCCGCGACGCGGCGACGGGGGAAACCGTGCTCCACCATTTGGACGACGGCGGCTGTTATCGCTTGCCGAATGGACTCGAATGTAGCGTCAGGACGGAACGATGGCTCCGCATCCATGAAAACGACCCGCTTTCGGCTCGTTTGGACGTCGAGTGGGCATGGGGTTTTCGCCTGGGCGATTGGCGGGTAGAGACCCAAACCAGCGGCACGGTCACCTGCGATGCCGAGACTTTTAACGTCGTCTCGAACATTGTGGCTGTTGACAACGGTAAAGAGATATTCCGGCGCAATTGGTCGGAAACCATTTCACGGACTCCATATGACGCATAAACAACTCAGGCAAAACGATTGAATTAAAACCCCGTGTCTTAACGCCTATTGGCGCTATTGAAACGCCCACAAACTGATGGAGTGAATGTCCGCCTTGGCTCATGTGTGGACGGCTCCCTGTTGGCAAGGGTTATTTTGAGGTTGTTGCAAACTGGTCGGGTGCAGTCATGTGTCCGGCCAGTTGACGCGGTTTCAATGACTTAGAAAAACCAAAAGTCACACAAGACTGGCGACCACGCTGATTTGTGTGACTTTCGTTCTTTCCTTACCGAGGTTTCAGCCTCGGTCCGGTCAATTGCAGACGAGGGATTCAGCCTCCTTTTTTAGCAGGCTTGCAAAGGCTCGCGCCAGCCGGGACAGGGGCTTGTGTGCGGGTGTTAGCACCGCGATGGGGTAGGGCACCTTGGGCCTGAACGGGATGAACGCAATTCGATAACGGCCAGAGCGGGTTATTCTGTAGTTATGAGCGCTAAGCGGGCTCATGACCCCGCAGGCCAACCCTTCCTCGACGAATATGTATTGTGACGCAGCGTTCTGCACCTCGAACCTGACGCACAACTCTCGTCCCTCGGCCTCGAAAATCTCATGGAGCCGTTGGCGAATGAAATGCCGGGGCAAAAAATGATGCCAGCGCCCGGCCTTCCAGGTCTGCAGGCGTAATGACTGTTTTTTTAGCCAGCGGATCGGAGGAGGAAACAGCGCACACGCAATCCATAGCCACCACATCGGCATTTACCAATGGCGATTCCGTTGCCACCTCCGCGAACCCCAGATCAAAACGCTGAGATGCCAAGCGCTCATAAACCCGTTCCGAACTCTGGCTGACCAGCGAGATGGTGATATCCTCACGCGTTTTAACGAAACGGGAAATCAGACGCGGCATCATTATCTCCGCGTAGACCGGCATGCAGGCGATCCTGAGATGCCCAACTTCAAGAGCGCCAACGCCTTGCATGGTTTCACGCAGGCCGCCCAGGCGATCAAGGATGGAACGCGCCTCGGTCAACAGGAAATCCGCTTCTGGGACCGGATGCAGGCGGCCGCCGCGCCGCTCAAACAGATCATAACCCACCGATTTCTCCAGACCTGCGATCAGCGCGCTGACCGCGGGTTGGGTACGGCCCATATTGCGAGCCGCCTCAGTCACTGATCCAGTCAGCATAACTTCTTGAAAGGCCTGGAGTTGGCGCAGGTTCATTTTGGTTCCCCCATCCCTAGGTCATGAACTCAGTTTAAAAAAAATTTGATAGGATCAAAACTTTTAATAATTTGAATTTATGCCGTGTATTTTCCTATAATTAACCCTAAAGGCGGTCATCGGCTGGGGTTTAACGGCATCAAGAACCCGTTCCGGTGATCTCGCAGGGAGGACAGCATCAACTTGACCAATGGGATGACCACGGATCCGTATTGGTGGGATGCGGCAGCGCCACGCATTCTGCCGCAAAGGCCGGTGGCCGCTTCCTGCGACGTTGCTGTCGTCGGTGCCGGTTATGCCGGTTTATCGGCCGCACTTATCTTGGCCCGCGCGGGACGCACCGTTCAGGTTTTCGACAAACAGCGGCCAGGCGAAGGCGCATCGTCCCGAAACGGTGGCATAGCCAGCGGCAATATCCGCATGGGCTTTGGCAGAATGGTGGACACTATGGGTGTGGATGCCGCGCTGCGTGTCTATCGTGAAGGCAAGACTGCCCGCGAGGGCCTGGCAGACTTTCTCGCCTCTGAGAAAATAGA
>CAYOEI010000116.1:0-9918 GCA_964402825.1 uncultured Hyphomicrobiaceae bacterium | reverse complement strand
GCCTAGCCGATATTGAACACCACACGCCCGCGCACCTTGCCCGCAACAATCAGCGGGGCGAGTTCGAGCACATCCTCCAGCGGATGGGCGACAGCCATTGCGCGCAATTTGCCGATGTCGAGATTTTTCGCGAGCCGCTCCCAGGCCTCCAAACGGCGCTCTTTGGGCGCCATGACGGACTCAACCCCCTGCAACGTGATGCCACGCAGGATGAATGGCATGACGCTCGCCGGCAAATCTGCCCCCTGCGCCAGACCACAGGCTGCAACACAGCCATTTTTTTTGGTTTGGCTCAATATATTCGCCAGTGTTGTGCTGCCAACGCTGTCAATCGCACCAGCCCAGCATTCCTTGCCAAGCATGGATGGTTTACCAGAAAGCTCACTGCGGTCGATCACGTCCGAAGCGCCAAGATATTTAAGATATTCCTCTTCCTCCGTGCGGCCGGTCGATGCCGTTACCTCGTAGCCGAGCTTGGACAGTAATGCGATGGCGACAGAGCCCACGCCGCCCGATGCCCCGGTCACCAGAACAGGACCGTTCCCTGGTTTCACGTTGTGCTCCTCAAGCGCCATCACGCACAGCATCGCCGTATAACCGGCGGTGCCAATGGCCATGGCGTCAGAGCAGTTGAACTGCTTCGGCAATGGCACCACCCAGCCCGAATTCACACGGGCCTTTTCCGCGTAACCGCCATAATGGCTTTCGCCAAGTTGCCAGCCATTTACGACCACTTCATCGCCCGGTTTGTAGTCCGGGCTGTCCGATATTTCGACAAATCCAGCCAGATCAACCCCCGGAATCATTGGCCAGCGCCGGATAATCGGCGCCGTCCCGGTAATGGCGAGACCGTCCTTATAATTCAATGTTGAATGGGTGACCTTGATGGTTATATCGCCATCCATAAGGTCGTCTTCGGTCAATTCGGTCCAGTTCACCGATTGGCCTTTATCCGTTTTGGTCGCCAGAAGTGCCTTAAAACCCGCCATATTTTATGCCTTTAATGTAGGTCATGGACTCATAAATCACCTTCATTATGCACAATTATTGCATCGCACCAACATGTTGCAATGCAGCATCGAATCTGTCTTGCCAGCGGAGCGATTCAGCACTTAAACTTTGGTCTAACAACAGCGGGTCAACCGTCCATAGAAAATGACATCAACCAGCGCGAAGGAGGCTTCCGATGGATATAACAGTGAAATTGACAACACTTGTTACGGTGGTGGCATTCGGATTTGTGGGCGCACTCATTCTCGGCATGATTTGAGCCCTGTTGGGCTCGTGCCGTAGCCAGATTACCAGCGCTCCAGATCACCTCTATTTTTTTCCTGAGTTGCAATCACAAAATTGTTTGTCAGGAGGGGTGGTGTTTCTGGATCGACACTCCAAGTTAAGGTCTGAACCTTATTTTGGACCCTTTTGAGGTTCCATGTTTGGATAATAGACCTTTGAGAGGCTGTCCTGATTGCGGGCAGCCTTTTGAATTGCCCGATATAGACTCCGCATATGTTGAAACTCATATTTATCCTGCTTGCCCTGTCACTATCCGCCTGCGCCACGCAGCTGGGCGTACGGGACAAAACTGATTTACGGCGGCAGATGTTTTCGCAAATTGTATTTGCCCCTGACTATGACAGCCGCCGGCAAGATTATCTGGCAAAATGGGCCAGCCCTCTCCGCATAAAAATCAAAGGTGAAGACGGGCAATACAACTCAAGCCCTGTCAATTCGCGGGCAAAAGCACTGGCTGAGCTTACCGGCCTCAATATATCCGTTGTGGGAGAAAAAAAGGCTTCAAATATTACCGTCTATTTCGCACGGGAAGGGGAAATGGCGGACCTTGCCGGTTCTCGCATTCGTAACGTTCAGCGTATGCGCGCAAATCTTGCCGCCACGGGTTGCCATTTCATCATCGATAAAGATTCAAAGCACCGCATCACTGGCGCGGCCTTGTTCATCCGTACCGAGTTGATTGAGAAACCCATCACAATCTCCTCCAACACGACCAGACCCACCATCAAGCCATGTCTTGGGCAGACTTTGACGAGGGTCCTTGGGTTCACCAATATCTCAGAGGTCATCCAGCCTTCAATATTCAATGCCGATGCCCAGCTGCGGCAACCGACTTCGCTTGATCTGAAATTTATACGCGCGCTGTATGCACCATCGCTCAAACCGGGAATGCCACGCCGCGATGCCTTGCTGGAAGTAGAAAAATTTCTGCGATAACCAGATATTGTCTACCCGGCACCGATTGCCGCCCGCAGCGCTTTTAGTAACGCTTCCAGTTCATCCTCGTTATTGAAGTAATGCGCCGAGACCCGCACCAGCTCAGGAATGTCGCGCGCCAGCGTGTCGAGATATGCGCCAGCTTGGGGTATCGTCTTGACGCAGATATTTTCTTTGTGCAGGGCCGCTGTAATGTCCGCAGCCGGAATATCATCATGGGTGAAAGTCACCAGGCCAGCGCGCTCGCTTCCAAGATCCTGAACCCTGATACCCTGAAGAGCGGCAAGCTCGCCGCGCAAGCCTTCCGCCAGATGATTTACGCGCTCGCGGATATTATCCAGCCCAATCGTCCGTGCATACTCAACAGCAACCCCCAGTCCCAAACGTAATGCTGGTTGCTGCTCATGAGTTTCAAAACGGCGGGCGGTATCGATCACCTCATATTTATCCGACTGAGACCAGAGCGCTCCAAAATCATCGATGATCCCCGGCTCGCATCCAGGGGCTGATAATTGATCTTCCCGCACATACAAGAACCCCGATCCCTTGGGCCCGCGCAGCCATTTACGCCCCGCGGATGTGAGAAAATCACAACCCAATTCCTTTACATCGACCGGCATCTGCCCAAGTGCCTGGCATGCATCCAGCAAGTAAGGAATGCCATGAGACCTGGCGACATTGCCGATTTCGGCCGCAGGATTCATCAGCCCGCCATTTGTCGGGATCCAGTTGATGGCGATGAGCTTGACCCGATCATCGATCATCTTCTCCAGCGCTAACGGATCGGTTGCCCCGTCATTGCCGCACGGGATTACGTCAATCACACATCCGGTGCGCCTTTGCATCTGCAGGAAGGCTACATAGTTGGCGCCATACTCCGACCGGCTGGTGAGAATACGGTCACCTTCCTTGAAGCGAAGCCCCTGAAACACCGACTGCCACGCCAGTGTGTGGCTCCCCATAAGCGCAATCTCATTGGGTTTGGCATTGATCAATGCGGCCACCGAGCCATACACCGCTTCGAGCGCGGCGGATTCCTGCGCCACGGCGTGATAACCACCGACACGGGCTTCAAGCGCGAAATAATCCTGTACCGCCGTGATAACCGGCTGCGGCATCAAGGAGCAACTTGCGCTGTTCAGATAAACTCCGTTTGCAACTGCCGGTGTTTCGGCACGGGCTTTGGCAAAATCTGGCATGGTGAAAAGCAAACCCTGTGGTTGTGGGGTGTTTTTTAGAAAAAATCAGCGCCCGGTGACGCCACGAAGAACACTCAAAAAAATCTCCAGCTCTTCTTCGCTATTATAATAATGCGGCGAGACACGCACGAGGTCAGTCAGGTTCCGCGCCTTGGCATCGAGCAATGTACTGGGCGCTCTGGACACGCTCACATTGATACCTTCTTCGCTCATCGCCGACATGATGGCGTCGCACTCAACCTGCTCATGCGTAAATGTCACGATGGCGCATTTTTGCGTGCCGATGTCCTGAACAGTGATCCCAGGCATTTTATCGAGCTCATCGCGTAAATTATCCGCCAGCTTGGTCACGCGCGTCCGGATGGTTTTCAGTCCGATATCGAGGGCATAGTCAGCCGCCGCTCCCAGGCCCAGATGTAGCGCCGGGGCGCGCTCCCAGGTCTCGAAGCGCCGGGCGTCGGAACGCATTTCATACTCCTGCGGCGCGGTCCATGGAGCGCCGTAATGATCAAGCATGTATGGCTCAATATGCCCCAGCATCTTAGACCTCACATAAAGAAAGCCTGTCCCACGCGGGCCGCGCATGAATTTTCGCCCAGTGGCGGACAGAAAATCACACCCCAGCTCATCGACATCCACCGGCATCTGCCCCGGCGCCTGACACGCATCAAGCAAATAGGGAATGCCATGCGCCCTGGCGATCTTGCCAATGCTGGCAGCCGGATTGACGAGCCCTCCATTAGTGGGAATCCAGGTGATGGCGATGAGCCTCACCTTGTCATCGATCATCATTTCCAGGGCTTGCGGGTCAGTAGCGCCGCTTACATCATTCGGGATGACATCAATCACGCACCCCTTGCGCTTATGCATCTGGAGATAGGCGACGTAATTCGCGGCATATTCAGCTTCCGCGATCAAAATGCGCTCGCCTTCACTGAACGATTGAGAAAAGAACGCGCGCTGCCAGGCAACCGTCGCGTTGTCAGTAAAGGCTATTTCGGATTTTTCCGCGCCAATGAGTTTCGCCACGCTTGCATAGGCCGCCTCGATGCGCTCATTCTCCTGCGCCTCGGCTTCATACCCACCGATACGCGCTTCCAGAACGATATGACCCTTAACCGCATCGGCGACCGGCTTTGGCATCAGCCCCGTGCCCGCATTGTCTAGATGCACACGGTGAGCAACACCGGGCGTTTCGTCGCGTAGTTGTTTAATATCCATTGAATGAGGCCTTATGCTGCTTTGGTCCCGATTTTCCTGGGGTCATAATTGAGAATGGGAGCGAGCCATTTCTCGCATTTTTCAATGCTCCACCCCTTGCGTTTCGCATAGTCCTCGATCTGGTCGCGCTCGATCTTGCCAACACCGAAATAATGGCTCTTGGGATTCGAGAAATAAAGCCCCGAAACGGATGAAGCGGGCCACATGGCATAACTCTCGGTGAGCTTGATCCCTGTTGCTTTTTCCGCATCCAGCAACCCGAACAATGTGGGCTTTTCCGTATGATCGGGCTGAGCGGGATAGCCCGGCGCCGGCCGGATGCCCTGATATTTTTCCGCGATCAGATCCTCGGCGCTGAAGGCCTCGTCCGGCGCATAAGCCCATAGCTCCTTGCGCACCTTTTCATGCATCATTTCGGCAAATGCTTCGGCCAGCCGGTCTGAAAGCGCCTGGAGCATGATCTTCGAATAATCGTCATGCGCTTCTTCAAAACGCTTAATATGCGTCTCCTGGCCAAGCCCGGTCGTCACCGCGAATCCGCCGATATAATCGGCCAAACCCGTTTCCTTCGGTGCAATGAAATCAGCCAATGCGGTGTTTGCCCGCCCCCCGTCGCGGACGATCTGCTGGCGCAGGGAATGCAGCAAGGCGCGCCGCTCCTTGCGGTCATCGCCAGTATAAATTTCGATGTCGTCACCGCCAACGCTGTTGGCCGGCCAGAAACCAATAATCCCGTTCGCAGTCAGCCATTTCTCCTGGACAATCTGATCGAGCAGTGCTTGCGCGTCATCAAACAAGGAGCGCGCCGCTTCGCCATATTTATCGTCATTGAGAATGCGTGGATACTGCCCTTTCATCTCCCATGTCGAGAAGAAGGGCGTCCAGTCGATATAACGGCGTATCTCGGCCAGATCGACACCCTTGAAGACACGGGTGCCGGTAAAACTCGGGACCTGCGGCGTATATTGCGACCAGTCAATATCGACCTTGTTCTTGCGCGCCTTGCCGATCGGGGAGCGGCGCTTGGCCCGCTGGCCCCGGGCGTATCCTTCCGCGACACGCACATAGTCCTGGCGCACGCGTGAGATATATCCATCGCGCTCTGTTTCGGACAACAGTTTTGACGTGACGCCCACCGCCCGGCTGGCATCTACCACATAGATCGCCTGGCCTTTATTGTAGTTGGGGTCGATCTTGACGGCCGTATGCACCTGGCTCGTCGTCGCGCCGCCGATAAGCAGTGGAAGGTCCATGCCTTCGCGCTCCATTTCCGCCGCGACATGACACATCTCATCGAGGCTGGGTGTAATCAGGCCGGACAGACCAATAATATCGACATTCTGCTCCCGCGCAGTTTCAAGAATCGTCTGAGACGGCACCATGACGCCAAGATCGATAACTTCGTAATTGTTGCACTGAAGCACGACGCCGACGATGTTCTTGCCGATATCATGCACATCGCCCTTTACAGTGGCGAGCAATATCTTGCCCGCCGCCGGCGCATCCGTCAGGCCAAGCTCCTCTTTCTCCTTGTCCATGAACGGCAACAGATGGGCCACCGCCTGCTTCATGACGCGCGCGGACTTGACCACCTGAGGCAAGAACATCTTGCCCGACCCGAACAGATCGCCGACCACATTCATGCCGTCCATCAGCGGCCCCTCGATCACATGCAGCGGGCGCTCAGCCTGCTGCCTCGCCTCTTCGGTATCTTCCACAATGTATGTGGCGATGCCGCTGACCAGCGCATGGCTGATCCTCTCCCCCACCGGCGCTTCACGCCAGGAAAGGTCTTCCACGCGTTTCTTGCCGCCCATCCCTTTAAAGCTTTCCGCCGTTTCCAGCAGACGGTCGGTTGCATCATCGCGGCGGTTGAGGATGACATCCTCCACACGTTCGCGTAGTTCAGGCTCAATGTCCTCATAGATGCTGAGCTGGCCGGCATTCACGATGGCCATATCCATGCCGGCCTGAATGGCGTGATAGAGAAATACCGAATGCATCGCTTCGCGGACCAGATTGTTGCCGCGGAAGGAAAAGGAGAGGTTCGAGACCCCGCGAGACACATGAGCGTAGGGGAGATTTTCCTTTATCTTCCGAGTAGCTTCAATGAAATCAACAGCATAGCTATTATGTTCTTCGATACCGGTCGCGACCGGGAAAATATTCGGATCGAAAATAATATCTTCAGGTGGAAAACCGATTTTTTCGGTGAGCAGCTTGTAGGCGCGCGCACAAATTTCGACCTTGCGATCCAGCGTGTCGGCCTGGCCCACCTCGTCAAACGCCATGATCACAACCGCCGCGCCGTAGCTCAGGACATGTTTGGCATGTTCGAAAAAGGCTTCTTCGCCTTCCTTCATGGAGATCGAATTGACGATCGGCTTTCCCTGAACGCATTTGAGGCCGGCTTCGATAACTGACCATTTCGATGAATCGATCATCACCGGAACGCGCGAGATATCGGGTTCAGCGGCAATCAAATTCAGGAATGTGACCATGGCATATTCAGAGTCGAGCAGACCCTCGTCCATATTCACATCGATAATTTGCGCGCCATTCTCGACCTGTTGACGCGCCACCTCGACCGCGGCCGTGTAATCGTCCGCCTCGATAAGTTTACGGAATTTAGCCGAACCGGTGACGTTGGTCCGCTCACCAATATTGATGAATGTCGCGCCTGAATTTGTCATATACGAATAATGCCTTTGACCGGTTAATCATGCACAAACGGTTCAAGACCCGACAGGCGCATCTTGTGTTCGTGCTCGGGAATTTTACGAGGAGGATATTTAGCAACGGCCTCGCTCAGGAGGCGGATATGATCCGGCGTCGTACCGCAGCACCCGCCGACCATATTAACCAGACCCTCCCTCGCCCATTCTTCAAGTTTTGGCGCGAATTCTTCCGCCGTCTCGTCATACTCGCCAAGTTCATTTGGCAGGCCGGCATTGGGGTACGCCGTCACCAGCGTGTCTGCTTCAGCCGCAAGATCGGCAACGGCAGGGCGCAGCTGTTCCGCGCCAAATGCACAGTTCATGCCGATGGAGAACGGTTTCAGGTGCCGCATCGAATACCAGAACGCTTCGGGCGTCTGCCCGGAAAGGTTGCGGCCCGACAAATCGGTGATGGTGCCGGAAATCATCAGCGGCAATTCCACGCCCAATTCTTCAAATACTTTTTTGACCGCAAAGCCGGCGGCCTTGGCGTTGAGGGTATCGAATATGGTTTCAATCAGAATGGTATCAGCGCCGCCCTCGATCAGGCCGCGCGTCTGCTCGGAGCAAGCTTCCACCAGCTCATCGAAGGTGATGTTACGAAATCCCGGATTGTTCACATCCGGTGACAGCGATGCCGTCCGGTTGGTTGGTCCGATGGCGCCGGCGACAAAGCGCGGCTTGTCCGGTGTTTTTTCGCTCCACTCGTCGGCGACTTCGCGGGCAAGGCGGGCAGCCTCCCGGTTAAGCTCATAAGCGAATGCTTCGAGGCCATAGTCCGCCTGCGATATCGTCGTGGAGTTGAACGTATTCGTCTCAATGATATCAGCGCCGGCATCGAAGAATGAGTCGTGTATCTCGCGGATAATCCGAGGCTGGGACAGCACCAGAAGATCGTTGTTTCCTTTCAGGTCCTGTTTCCAGTCCTTGAAACGGTCCCCGCGATAATCTGCTTCCTCCAGCTTGTAGCTCTGGATCATGGTGCCCATGGCGCCATCTAGAACCAGAATACGGCTTGCAGCAGCCTTGTTCAGCGCGGCAATACGCTCCTCGCGGGTCATTGTGAAACCTCTTCTTCTGCGGGAGCTTTCGCGCGCAGGCCAAGCAGATGGCATATTGCGAAAACCAGATCAGCCTTGTTCAGCGTGTAGAAGTGAAATTCTTTCACCCCCTGCATTGCCAGGTCCGACACCTGTTCCGCGGCGATGGTCGCGGCAACGAGCTTGCGTGTTTCAGGATCATCATCGAGCCCCTCATACCGTTTGGCGATCCGGCCCGGCACATGCGTGCCGCACGCTTTGGCAAATTTTGCCACCTGGTGGAAATTCAGAATCGGAATGAACCCTGGCGTGACCGGAATCTCGATGCCGCGCGCGCGTACCCGGTCGAGATAGCGAAAATAAAGATCGTTATCGAAAAAGAACTGAGTGATGGCCCGCGTCGCGCCTGCGTCCACCTTGGCCTGCAACATATCGATATCAGCTTCGAGATTTGCGCTATCGGGATGCTTCTCCGGATATGCGGTAACCGATACTTCAAAATCACCTATGGCTTTTATACCGGCAACCAGATCGGCGGAATTGGCGTAACCTTTCGGGTGCGGGGCGTAGCTGCTTACGCCCTCGGGCGCATCGCCCCGAAGCGCCACAATATGGCGGACCCCAAGATCCCAATAGTCCTTGATGATGGCGTCAATTTCATCGCGGGACGAACCAACACAGGTAAGGTGGGCGGCCGGCGTCAGATTGGTTTCCTTCAAAATACGGGCAACCGTCGCGTGCGTGCGCTCACGGGTGGAGCCGCCCGCGCCATAGGTCACCGAGATGAAATGGGGAGCAAGCGGCTCAAGCCTGCGAATAGCCTGCCAAAGCGTTTTTTCCATCTTTTCGCTCTTGGGCGGAAAGAACTCGAATGAGACATTCATCTCATTAGCGCTCCCGTTGGGTGTCGTTTGGTACGATGCGTTCAGCATCACTCAGCAACCTCCAGTTTGTTTTTCGCTTCTGTGGGCGTGCCAATCACGCTGCTTCCCGGCTTGTTCGCGAGCCAGAGAGATACGGTGAGTTTTCCATTCCGATTCCCGCTGCCCGGTTTCAGATCGCGGTGCAGGCCAAGTTTCAGCCCCGAAGATGCAATCCAGTCCACCACCTGTTCCGGCTCAAGGCCAAGACGCCTGTGGGCATGGGTCTCGCGCAGGAATTCCAGCTCATGAGGCGCGAAATCAACAATCAATAGCTTGCCCCCGGGGGCCAGAATGCGCGCGGCTTCGCGCAGGGCGCCGGCCGGGTCATCGAGGTAATGCAGAACCTGATGCAATACCACCGCATCAACTTCTCCATCGGCAAAGCTCAAGGAGAACAGATCGCCGTGGCGCACCTGGCAATTGTCGAGACTGGCCGCTTCCAGTTTGGCCCGCGCATAGGCCAGCATATCGCGGTTGATATCGACGCCGACGGCGCGCTTTGCCCGGCCGGCAAACAATTCCAGAATGCGCCCGGTGCCCGTGCCAAGATCAACCAGAGTGCCGAAGGGACCCGGGCCCAGCGCCT
>CAYOEI010000115.1:0-2978 GCA_964402825.1 uncultured Hyphomicrobiaceae bacterium | reverse complement strand
CAAAAAGCAAGGGTCAAACCCTTCTTATGGAGCGCTCGGAAGTTGCCGTTGCCGCTTTTCTGGTCGGCGGAGGAGCGGGGGTAAATGCCGTCCACATTGGTGTCTCCCCATCCGAGACCGATTGCGAGACCAGATCCGTCTCAGATCTGGCCTCGCTTAGTGGGGCAGGCCACGTTTGTGGAAATTGACTCTGGCAAACCGGGCACTCCGAAAGTAGCGGTTACGTGTACCTTCAAATCTATTCTCCGGCTTCTCTGAAAGTGGCGTGAGGTGACTGGAGCCCCGAATATCACTCTGCTAAAATTCAACTGGTTTCTGTGGCTCGGCCTGTAGGCCGCCTCACAGAAGCTCTATTGCATCGTCGTCAGGCCGGAGCTTTTGTTTTGAAAGTCAGCTCTCGCGAACCCTCTGCATCGACGCGTGCCATGGGATTAATCTTGGATGTATTGAGGGCTCTAAGGCCACATCAGTGGCTCAAGAACATCCTCATCGCCGTCCCGGCCATTGCTGCTCACCGCTTCTCAATCGAGACAATCGGCAATGTGCTGTTGGCATTTGTTGCCTTTAGCCTCGCTGCCTCGGCCGCTTACGTTATTAACGATATCATCGATCGCGAACACGACCGCAAACATCCTCGCAAGAGGAACCGACCGTTTGCGTCGGGGGCCCTGACGCCAGGTTTTGGTGTCGGGTTAGCAGTCGCACTCCTCGCTGGAGCCCTCGGCATTTCCTTCTACCTTCCCCAAGCCTTCCTGTTGGTGCTCTGCGGGTATCTCATTCTGACGCTGACCTATTCGGTCTATCTCAAGCGGTTTTTGATGCTTGATGTGGTGGTCTTGGCTTGCCTGTATGGCATGCGCGTCGTTGCGGGGGGTGTCGCGGCAGCGGTGCCACTTTCAGAGTGGATCATAGCGTTCTGCGTCTTCTTCTTTTTGTTTCTTGCTCTTGTGAAGCGCACAGCCGAACTCAAAGTCTTGCCGCAAGAAACAGACGCGCAGCTGGCAGGGCGTGCCTATCGCGTCGAGGACACCCAAGCGCTTCAGGCACTAGCCGGAGCGGCAGGGCTGGTGTCGGTCCTGGTGCTCGCCCTTTACCTTGGCAGCCCAGAGGTTCGGGTTCTCTACAGTCACCCTGTTGGGTTTTGGGGGGTCGGACTAGTGCTGATCGTGTGGATTGGACGAGTGATCCTCATCACAGGTCGGGGAGATATGCACGATGATCCCGTGATCTTCGCCGCTACGGATAGAGCGAGCCTGGTGCTGGTCTTAGCCGCTGCGGTCATTCTAGGGCTGAGCCTGTGAGCAAGACTTGGTCGCGCATAGGGCTCATGTATGCTGCGTTTGCAGGACTTGCCACCTTGGCGAATCTCGTCGCCCAGTGGTCTGTCTTTCGTCTTTACGAAGGCGCCCACTCTCTGCCGCTCGGAATGGCTGCAGGCACTTTGGTGGGGTTGGGGGTGAAGTATGTTCTCGACAAGCGCTGGATCTTTGAGGATTACGAGACGGGCGTGAGTCAGCACGCACGCAAGTTCTCGCTCTACAGCCTGATGGGGGTCGTCACGACGGCACTGTTTTGGGCAACGGAGCTTGTCTTTGCTCACGTGGGGCAGGGCGAAATCTGGCGTTACGTGGGTGCTGTGGTGGGCTTAGGGATAGGATATAGCATCAAATACTGTTTGGACCGCCGCTTTGTGTTCGTGAGGACGTCAT
Organism: uncultured Hyphomicrobiaceae bacterium; assembly: GCA_964402825.1. Lineage (GTDB taxonomy): Bacteria > Pseudomonadota > Alphaproteobacteria > Rhizobiales > Methyloligellaceae > UBA2767. Next base: position 1,269 of record CAYOEI010000115.1, on the reverse strand, counting down.
GAAGCTGTCCGGGTGGGGGCGATATCCGGTCGTCGACTGCAAGCTCATCAACGCGCGCGAGGAGTTGGATGTTGTTCGCGCAGTAAAAGAAAACGCGTCTCTCATCGCACGTGGCAATGGCCGCTCGTATGGAGATGCCGCCCTTAACCCAAGTGCCACGCTCTCTATGCTCAAGATGAACCGCTTCTTGAACTTCGATCCACAGACCGGCGTTCTCGAATGCGAAGCCGGGGTCTTACTGTCTGACATCCTTTCCGTCTTCGTTCCTCGGGGCTGGTTCCCGCCGGTCACACCTGGGACCAAGTTCGTAACGGTCGGCGGAATGATTGCCGCCGACGTTCATGGGAAGAACCATCACAAAGTGGGATCCTTTGGCTGCTTCGTTCAGTCCCTGCGGCTGGTGATGGCAGACGGCTCCATCAGCACATGCTCGCGCGAGGAAAACAGCGACGTGTTCCACGCCACCATCGGCGGTACGGGCCTGACAGGAGTTATTGCATCGGCCACGTTTAGGCTCAGGAACATTGAGACGGCCTACATCCGAGAAACGGTCCGGCGGCTGCCAAACCTGAATGAGATGCTGCAGGTTTTTGATGAGGCTCAAGATGCGCCCTACAGCGTGGCGTGGATTGATTGTCTGTCGCAGGGCACCGAGGTGGGTAGGGGCGTTCTGTTTACGGGTCGGCACCTGCGCCGTGATGAGCTGCCCAAGGATCTTCGATCTGACCCGCTCACCATAAGACCCCGGCGCACCTTGCCGGTTCCGTTCGCACCTCCCATCAACCTCCTGAGCCGCTGGTTGGTCGCGGAATTCAACAGATTCTACTACCGACGTCAGGAATCAGGAGACCGTGTCGTGGACTACGACCGCTTCTTCTACCCGCTGGATGCCCTTGCGCATTGGAACCGGATATATGGGCGGCGGGGCTTCATTCAGTTTCAGTGTGTCGTCCCTAAGGCAAGGGGTGCCGCCGCGCTGAAGGCGATCCTCGAAAAGGTGGCGGCATCAGGTCAGGGATCGTTCCTGACGGTTCTGAAGCTGCTCGGGGCCTCCACTCGTTATCTCTCGTTCCCGATGGAAGGATACACGCTCGCGTTAGACTTTCCGGTCAGCGAACGCACCCTGGCCCTTCAGGCCGAACTGGATCGTTTGGTGTCGGACGCTGGCGGTCGCCTCTACTTTGCGAAAGACGCGCGCGCATCCTCTGCCGCCGCTCAGTCTGGCTATGTCGAGCTGGCTGCTTTTTCGAGCCTTCGCGACAGCATCGG
>CAYOEI010000114.1:0-13844 GCA_964402825.1 uncultured Hyphomicrobiaceae bacterium | reverse complement strand
CATTTGACGTATTTCGGGATGCGCCTGGGGAACCCCTTGATCAGACGCATCCCCAAGGCGATGAGCATTGCCTTTCCGATGCTGGAGAATCACTTCTTCGTTCTTGGGGAGGACGCATCTTGAACATGCGCGGGGCACCGGAAAGTTTCATCTATCGGAATCTGGCCAATGCAACGTCCATTTTCGGGGTGCTGCCACTCGTGGTTCTCTTTCTGGACGACGGTTACCGGTACGTGATCCCGTTGATAATTTTCAACAATTTCATGGACGACCTTGATGGTTTTTTGGCCGCTAAGTTGAACATCAGAAGCCGGTTCGGCGCCGACCTCGATAACGTTTGTGACGCGGTCGCCCACATTAGTCTCGCATTGGCGGTCGGCGCGCATTTCGGGAGCCTCCTCATCGCCGCGAGCGCAATAGCCGCCGGCTCGATCCTTGTCCGTGTTGTTACCCGGCTCAATCCCAAGGCAACCGAGGGAACAGGCTCTCCGACGAACGAACTCATGCGCCACATGTTGTTCGCCCTTCTATTGGCTGGGCAGTTTGACTTCAACCCTGAGTACATTTTGATCGCGGTATTCTTGATACATTCAGTCTCGATGCTGGTGCCGTACCCGACACCCCATCCCATCATAGACCGAGCCAATTCAGCCGTAACGCTTGGTCTTGTGAATGCCGCCTTGGTGGCGGCATGGCTTGTTCCCATCGTTACGCCGGTGGTTACGGCGGCCTTCCTTACCGCTTATTTGTACTCCTTCATTGTCGGATTCCGTGAGTGGGGGAGGACACAGGGCGTAAAATCGATTCCGTAGAAATTCATCCGGCACAGTTTCTGGACTTCCGGATATGGCGAGGCCCTATCGGGACGTCCCGGGGCCATTCATGACCGATTACATAACGCCGGTCTGCCCGAGAGCTAATGTCCGCTTTTGGCTATTAGCGGACATTATGAGGGGGTGCCCAGCATGTCTGCTTTCGGGGGCAAAGCGGACATTCCAAGCTAAGTGGTTTTATGTCCGCTAATTACCCAAAGCGGACATCAGACTTATTAAATTTACACCGTTCCGGCTCCTAATCTCTTTGCGACGGGAGCCGATTGAATCCATAAATCGTGATGTTTCTATTGATACCTCTGACGCTCTCTTCCCCGAGTTTGGTCAGTCGGCCTGCTGTATCAACAAACTGTTTGGCAACGTCGGACGTTATGACGCAATCCATGCCAACGTCTTTGGCTTTCGCTTCCATGCGAGCAGCGATATTGATCGTATCGCCATAAAACGCAATGTTGCGCCGGATATCGCCTTCCTCGCAGGTGCTGATGTCAGACACACCAATATCGTCTTTCAAATTGGTCGTGTATAAAATTCATTCCCAGCCTCACATTGCGTTTCTGCAATCCCACCAGTTTCTGGCCGAACGCCTCGGCCCTCAAATGAGTTTCATAATAATGTAACACCCCGCATCGCAACCGACGTATCTCATCCTCCTCCATGTTCAGGCAGCGACGCACGGCACTCAACAACTCCTCCTTGCCGGAGAAAGTGATACATTCCGAGTAATGCTTGAGTGGAGGATCAAAATATTCAGAATATTCCAAAATTGGAATGCATCCAACTGACATGCCTTCAACGAGGTTATGGCAAAGCGGCATATCAACGCCTGGAGGACAAACCTGGAAGTTTGTTTTTCCAAGAAAACTCAGCCATTCCTTCTTTGGAATCCTGAATCCTCTTGAGTTATCAATGCAAACAAACCCGCCGTCATCCTGTGCCAACAATCCCGGCAATTCGGTCTCCGTGGCAATAAAATTTGTTTCCTCACCCTCCAGGCCCTGCAACAAGGTTGACACCACTTCCATGCGGGACTGTTTGCCGTATCGTTCCCAAATCAGCGAATTGCTGTAGCGCGAGCCCATATTGCCGGAGAATAAGACTTTCACAGAACGCTTCTCACGCCGCCACTCATCCAGATTCAAATCATATTCCCAATCGTAATAGGTAGGATGCAGCATGTATGGGAACAGGATGTCATAACTATCGGCCGTAGTGGTAAGCTTCACTCCGGTTACCACCCTGAGGTGTGCGTCATATGCGACGTGATCGGGCGGTCGATCGTCATCCGTAATACATAAACGGGCACTGATTTTGCCATCCCCTGGATTTGGAAATTGAACCAACCGACGTTCCAAGAGCAATTTTCCAAATTTTGTTTGCAGCCCGCTTATTGTGAAAAATCCGCCACCGAGTGCGACGCGATAACCGTTGCGCCGCAAAAACATTACCAGCAGGTACAAATAACGACCCAAATCTCTTGTCGCGATGGCCGAGTCGTTAAAGTGCAAATAAACCAGAGGCGCTTCGGTGGGTTCAACCGGCGTTCGCCAGAGACCATGGTCGCGCGCAATCTGCTTCGTTTTTTGATACTCAATGAGCGCTGTGAATGCGTGTCTGAACGTGATCCCACCGGGGAGCAATAGCGACTCTGTCCGTTTAAAGAGGCCCATTCAGCATTTCTCTTTTCGTCGTGAGAGTCCGAGGTTGTTTTCGGGTGGATGTGCGGCCTTAAACCTTTGCAGACTCGCCATTATCCTGGGCAATCCGCTGCACCGATTCTTCCGGTAGAGATTTCAATAGCTCTTCGAAGTAATCGATGGTGTTCGTCAGTCCCTTGCGGAGATCGTATGCCGGTTTCCAGCCGAGCATTTGTTCTGCTTTCTCGATCGAAGGCTTGCGACGAACCGGATCATCCGAAGGCAACGGTTTCCTGACAATTTTCGACTTGGAACCGGTGAGTTCGCGTATGGTTTCCGCAAGTTCCAGTACGGTAATCTCAGAAGGGTTTCCAAGGTTGATTGGGCCTGTGGCGCTTCCCTCGAGCTGCATGTGCGAAATCAATCCCTGAACCAGGTCGTCGACATAACAGAACGATCGTGTCTGAGAACCGTCGCCAAAGATCGTCATCTCGCGTCCATTCAGGGCCTGGACGATAAAATTCGAGACGACCCGGCCATCGCTTGGATGCATTCGTGGTCCATAGGTATTGAAAATGCGGGCGATCCGGATATCGACTCGGTGTTGTCGGTGGTAATCGAAAAAAAGAGTTTCGGCACATCGCTTGCCTTCGTCGTAGCAGGCACGAGGACCAATCGGATTGACGTTACCCCAGTAGGCTTCCTGTTGAGGGTGTTTTTCAGGGTCGCCGTAGACTTCGCTCGTTGATGCCTGGAGAATTTTTGCGCCCAGCCGTTTTGCCAGTCCGAGCATGTTGATACTTCCCAGTACCGAGGCCTTCACGGTCTGGATGGGATCGTGCTGGTAGTGGTCCGGGCTGGCGGGGCAGGCAAGATTGTAAATCTCGTCAATCTCGATCCAAAGCGGGAACGTGATGTCATGTCTGATGAACTCGAAGGACGTGTTGCGAAAGAGATGGGCAACGTTTTGCTTGGTGCCAGTGAACAGGTTGTCGACGCATACGACGTCATGGCCAAGTTCAATCAGCTCATCACACAGATGAGATCCTATGAACCCGGCCCCACCGGTAACAAGGACGCGCTGTTTCAAGTGTTTCATGCGTCAAGCATGTACCGTGTTTCAACCGGTTTACAACAGGAAAAACTGTACTGCATGTAGGTGGCCGTGATGTCCGCTTTGGGTCATAGGCAGACATCAGAGACCCCTGCACAGAATGACCGCTTTACCCCCGAAAGCGGAAATAAATAAGGGTAGGCTGGAATGTCTGCTTTGTGCCAATAGCGGACACTGGCCGTTCTGGAATAACAACCGCATTGTGGCACATCGCGATGCCGGTGGAGGAGCCGTCCACAGCATCACAAGAAGAAGAGAGCGTGTATGGAGGGAGAGGAGGCTCGGTTTGTTTGAACAGTTGTGGTGGTTCCAGCTATCAGAAGAACTTGCTTGTTCACAACAGTTGGCAAGCCATAATTTTGCGCACCTGAGGTATCGTGATAAATGGAAATTATGACACAGAAACGACCTTCACTTGCAGGCCTTCTAAAAATCAAGCGTCCTATCAACGTGGTAGATATTGGTGCTAATCCGATTGATGGAGAGGCTCCTTATAAGCAGCTTCTGGATGCTGGTCTGGTGCATGTCTATGGTTTTGAACCCAATCCAGACGCATTGGCTCGGTTAAATGCCATAAAGGGACCGAACGAAACCTACGTTCCCAACGCAGTTTATGACGGTAACGAGCAAGAGCTAAAGGTCTGCAAGTCTCAAAGGATGACGTCTCTGTTGGAACCCAACTCCGAATTATTGAGCTATTTTCATGGATTCCCAGAATGGGGGGAAGTCCAGGAACGCTTATTGATACCGACCGTCCGCTTGGATGACGTCAAAGAGGTCAAGAACATCGATTATCTCAAAATTGATGTTCAAGGTGGGGAGTTGGTTATTTTCCGAAACGGCATCAATCGTCTTAGTAATTGTCTCATCATTCATACGGAAGTTGAATTTCTCGCTATGTACAAAGGACAGCCCCTTTTTTCCGAAGTCGAATTATTCCTGAGAGAGCTTGGTTTCACGTTTCACCGATTTGTTCCGTTGGTAAGCAGAACCGTACAACCGCTACTCGTTAACAACGATATATACAATGGAACAAGCCAAGTGTTTTGGGCTGATGCTATTTTTATCAAAGATTTTACAAAATTTGATCAGCTCAGTTCAGTAAGTCTGAAAAAGATGGCCCTGATCCTTAATGATATTTATGGCTCTTTTGATATTGCTCTGCGTGCTTTGATGGCCTTCGACACGAAAGCTAAATCCAATCTGGCGGAAAAATATTTGAAATACTTATCCGAAAGGTGCGGAATGCCATGATCGACTCCGCGCCCGCTAGCCGTTGACCGTATAAATTTTTGTCGGCGCTTCCCTCCCGCGCACCGTCACTTCGCCGGCTTGCTCAAAATCGAAGCCCGGTCCACAGGTTTGCACCGTATTTTCACCGACCAGAATGTATGACCCATATTCCTTGTTCTGCTGCTCCAGCCGAGCCGCCACATTCACTTGATCGCCGTGAACGGTAAAACACAACCGTTCCTTTGAACCTATGGCGCCGACAACAATCTCTCCGGTATTGACGCCGCACCGAGTCGGCAGTTTGCCGCCATGACAAAAGGTTTGTTTCTGCGTGAGTTCACGGATACCGATTGCCGTCTTCATGGCATTGACGGCGTGGTTGTCGTCAGGGGCTACCGCGTTAAAGGTGATCAGCATCAGATCGCCCTGAAACTGAGTAATAACACCGCCATATTTGTCGATAATTTTGCTGGTTGCCTCAAAATATTCGTTCAGCGTTTCCGCCAGTTCCTGCGGCGTCAGTTTCTCAGAAACAGTTGAAAATCCCTCAATGTCGGTGAAGATGACCGTGCCGACGCGGGATTCCCCGTCGCCTGGCTGGACTGCGTGATCTGATGAGATTATCCGATCCGCCACCTCCCGCGAGACGAAGCGGGAAAGATCTTTAGCTGCGGTTGCGTCCAGCACCGAGCGGTTGAGTATGCGCTGCGCCCGTAGAATGGCCACGAACAGAACCAGCGTTACCACGGCCATGGACAATATCTTGTCGACCTCAGCGCCAATCAGAACGGCGTTCGATGTCAGGTAATCAACATAGTTGCGCGTGATCATGGGATTGTCTGTTTCGGCAACCAGCACATATCCGACCATGCATCCCCATCCAACGATGGCCGTTATGCCAGCCCAGATGATATACTTGGGCTCGAAACGCAGCGTTCGCAGGGCAATAAAAATAAACACATACATCACCGTGGGCGCCTTCAAATAGAACGATGCCGGCTGCTCATACTGGATATGAAAGCTCCAGATCAGGAACATCAGCAGCCCCATGTCCATGATCACCGAAGCGATCAGCAACCAGTCCGGCAAATAGTTTTTGTAGGAGGCCGCAAGCCGGATAACTGTAAAAACAAAATAGAGGGAAATTGCCCATAGCACTGGCTGAAACATGGTTTGCGCGCCGGGCTTTGGAGCCAGGGTATAGAGCGAAAAGAATATGGCAACCAGTGCAAACTGCACCCAGCCTATCAGCTTTTCACTTTCCTGCTGCTGGAGTGCGATATTCTCCTGAACGCGCCGAGGCAAATCCCCGGGCGGTTTTTCACCGAAAATAAAACGCCTCAATCCTGCCAACATATATCCTTCTCCCAACGAGACCCTAGGTCGCGGACTTGGCCAGGGCGAAGGAGAAATGTCCGCTCGGCTCCAGCGTCAGGAATGTATACTCCCAGCCCTCTTGCACGCAAAACTCGTTGCACGCCTCAATCACTCCGTAAGGCAATCTCCTCCGTAAAACGTTCAGGAATTTGCGTGAGGCCCTGCTGGTACCGGTTCGATGCCCAGGCGTCCACCAGATGCAGTTTCTTCGGCCTGTTCCGTTCAAGAATTTGCTTTGTGAAATCTCCGAACGCCGCGCCGATCTCTGCAACCACTCCACCTCTTGGGAGGCAGCTGAGTAAATGCATGCGCGTTGGCAGCACGCGGCAGTTTTGAGTGTGTACCTCGTCCAGCCTGACGGAAGGCGCCATGTCCTTCAGAACACGGCGCTCCTTAAAAAATGACATCGGTCCTCGCATAACACGCGCCGAGCCGGACATTTGACTGGCGCAGACAAGAGCAAAATCCAATATAGGCGGCAGGGGAGTATTTACAGCCTCTGTATAGCCGTTTGGCAGATGTGCGTCTAAATTACCCGCAATGTGCATTAAAATGTATGGCACAATCTTTGACGCGGCGATGCGCCACAGACGATCTAAGAGGGCGTGACCCAAGTCGAGGAGGATGATAATATGAGCGATATTCCCCTAACCCAAATCGGCATCAAGCGAGACCAGCACTTGGATCAGGCAGTTGAAACGCGCGGGCTTCGCCCTTTGGCGCCTGGTGTCGGTACGGAAGTGACCGGCATCAATTTAGAGAGTTTGTCCGATGAGGATGCCGGCTTCATCCTCGAGGCCATTCACACCTACTCTACCCTGTTGTTCCGTGATCAGAAGCTGAGCAACGAGAGCCTGGTCTCATTCAGCCGCCATTTTGGCGCAGTGGTCGAAGCACCCGATATTCAACGCAAGAAGACCGTCCCGGGATTGCCGCAGATCTACATTGTCTCCAATATCAAGGGCGATGACGGGAAACCCATTGGCAGCTTCGGCTCAGGCGAGGCCATATGGCACGCTGATAACTCCAACCGCGCAATCCCTCCTTTCGCGACCCTGCTCTACGCGGTTGAAGTGCCACCAACCGGCGGCGACACCTGGGTTGCCAGCATGATCGCAGCCCTTGAAGACATGCCGGATGATTTGCGCGAGCAGATCGAGGGGCGCTCCATCAAGCATGACGGCACCTATAATGCAGGCGGCTTTATCCGCGAGGGAGTGGAAGCCAGTGACGATCCGCGTACCTGCGCGGGCAGACTTCACCCCGCGATTTGCGCCCATCACGCATCAGGCAAGCCGGTCCTCTATCTCGGGCGGCGGCGTAACGCCTATGTGGATGGCTTGAGCCTGGAAGAATCAGAGACCCTGCTTGACGCGCTGTGGGCTCATGCCACGAAAAGCGCCTATAGTTACGCACATCATTGGCGCAAGGGTGATCTGCTGATGTGGGACAATCGTTCGACACTGCACCGGCGCGATGAGATCGACCCCGCGCACCGCCGGCTGATGCTCCGCACGCTCATCAAGGGCAAGGAAGCCCCTCGTTCGTTTTAGGGGATCTACCCCTACATCTGCCCGGTCCTGAGAGGCGGAATACAGCCAGACGGGACTTCTTCTCATACAGACATGGTGATTACGCACCACAATTACGCCTGTCACCCAACGGCAAACACGCTAACCTGATCTGCTTAGGCCGTGATGAGTTCTGCCTGGCTCACATACTAACGAGACATTCAACCGTGCCTATGGTCAGAATCGGTCGCTTTGACTCATCTGGCTCTGCCAGGAGATCGAGGAGTCCTGTGCGGTTTTTTTGTGCTGACTGAAAAGTCTTCAACGATATGCAAGGGTTGATAAGGTCCCGGGACAATTGATGATTAGGTATTAGCTTGGCTAAAGAGAGAGCACTGACCATGGAAAACAGTATTTTTAGGTTCATCTGGCGCTACAGCAAAAATCAACAGCTTATAATTATGGCAATGACGTTAGCTTTCCTTCCGTTCCTTTATCTTGTCCTCGACCTGCCGAAATACATCATCAACGACGCGATCAGTGGCAAGTCCTTTCCCAAGGTGCTTTTCGGCTTTGAATTCAACCAGATTGAATATTTGCTGTTGCTTTGTGCTGCGCTGCTGGCGCTCCTCGTTCTCATTGCTTTGTTCTCGATGAAGATCAACACTTTTAAAGGCGTGTCCTCCGAGAGGTTGATGAGGCGCCTTAGATACCAACTCTACGAGAGTATCCTGCACTTCCCAACACGCCACTTCCAAAAGGTAACACCCCCCGAACTGTCCGCAATGATTACGGCGGAAGTAGAACCTATGGGCGATTTTATCAGCGATTCTTTTTCCTTGCCGGTGGTTCAGGGCGGGACCATGTTGACCATTCTCTTTTACATGATATCCGAGAATCCGCTACTCGGTCTTGTCGCAATATCGATGGTTCCCGTCCAAGCATGGCTAATTCCGAAATTGCAGCGCAAGGTGAATTTGCTAGGCAGGGATAGGGTTATCAGGGCACGTAAACTCGCCGGGTGGGTCGGCGAATCCATCCAAGGCATTCACGATATCCACGCTAACGATACATCCACCTACATGCAGGCGAGTATTTCGGACAAACTGGGTGGCATTTTTAATGTCCGTTATGAGTTGTATCGCAGAAAGTTTTTCATGAAGGCGCTCAACGTTTTCTTGAGCCAGCTGACCCCGCTTTTCTTCTATTCAATCGGCGGCATACTAGTCATCAATGGTGAGCTGACGCTGGGTGCTCTGGTTGCAGTCCTTGCGGCCTACAATCGTTTTACAACGCCGTGGAAGATGCTGTTGAGGTATTACCAACGCCTGAACGATGTGAATATTAAATACGAACAACTGGTCGAGCAATTTCAGCCCAGCGAAATGCTGGATCCAGCACGAATGAAGCAACGCCCAGAAACAATCCCGCGCCTCAAAGCCCCCCTTGAGATTCGGAATGTGCGTTTGGTCGAAGAGGGAATAAAGGTGTTGGAGGATGTCACGATACAAATTAAGCCTGGAGACAATATCGCCATCGTTGCCGAACCAGGCACTCGCGACAAATTCGCTCAATTGATCGCCCGGCTCATTGACCCGGACGGCGGAACCATCTCAGTCGGCGAAACAAATTTTGCTGCACTACCCGAGGCCGTTACCGGAGCAGGGATCGGTTACGCTGGACTCGAATCCTATATTTTCTCCGGAACCGTCGAAGACAATTTGCTCTACGGTGTAAAGCACGCACCCGTGACAAACGGGAAAATGATTAATGTGGAGCAATTTAACTACATAGAGGCTGTAGCATCCGGCAACAGTGTGCACGATGTGGATGCCGACTGGATCAACTATAAATCTCTCGGCCTGTCGGATGAGAGGGAACTGAAAGATTGGTTACTCACGATCATTCGGGCCGTGGAGTTGGACACCTTCTTGATTAACAGATCCCTCAGCATGGGACTGGATGTGGAAAAAAATCCCGAACTCGCCCAGCATATGATGAAAGCTCGACAACACATCGCCAGTGAACTCAGCGAAAATCCTGAGAGCGCCGAGTTGATCCGCCCGTTCAAATTCGATCAATACAATGCCAATGCCTCCGTTGCCGCCAATCTGGTGTTTGGGGAGTCGGTCAACGAGGAGTTCGAATTCAAAACGCTTGGCAGAAATACGATCATACGTGAGGTTCTAGATGAGTGCGAGCTTACGGATCGGTTCCTAACGATTGGCTATGAATTGGCCAGCACGTTGATCGAAATGTTTGGCAATATGTCAGCGGACCAACCGTTGTTCGAAAGCTTTAGCTTCGTCGATGAAGAAACGCTTCAGAAACTGAAAACCCTGACGACGAATGTAACCCATGAAAACTTCGATACCCTGGAAGAAGAAGAAAAGACTCTCCTTATATCGCTCACTTTTCAATTGGTTGTTGATCGCCACCGCTTCGGGTTCATCGATGATGATATGCAAGAACTGATCCTAAAAGCTCGACGAATTTTCCGCGACAAACTGCCCGTGGAGAAAAGCGACGCCATCGCCTTTTTTGACCAGGAACAATATAACTCTCATTGCAGCAACCGCGACAATCTGCTGATGGGAAGGATCAATTACACGATCAACAAAGCTGAAAAGAAGCTCAATGACATCATATTCGAAGTCTTGGAGAAAATGGGTATCACCGATAATATGATTCTTTACGCTACCAGTTCTCCGGTTGGCGTCGGTGGCTCGCGTTTGGCGCACTCTGACAGGCAAAAGGTCGCTCTTGCGCGAAGCCTCATCAAGAAACCGGACATCTTTGTATTCAACGATGCGTTGAGCTCGCTGGACCGCGAGGCCCAAGAGCGCATTCGACGGAATATGTTCGATCTTCTTCCCAATACCACATTCGTAATATTTTTCAGCGAGATGCCTGATAGTGCCGAATTTGAACAAGTTCTATCTATACATGAAGGCCGCATCACCGAGCGCTACATCGAACATCGCAAAATAGAGGTAATGCCTGTTCCCACCGAAAGCGATGAGGCAGTGAGTGAGGAACATGACGATGGTGCTTCGCCCTTGATCATAAACGAGGAAGCTTCGGCCCTCGCAAAAATTCCGGCTTTAGCCGGGCTCAGTCAAAATCGGCTGAAGCTGCTAGCATTCAGTAGCCGGCGAATTAATTTTGCCCCGGGGGATAATTTAATCCATGAAGGGGAACCGGGCCAATTTGCCTATGTGATACTGGACGGTGAGATCGATGTTATTATCGGCACTGGTGAAAAAGAAAATGTCGTCACCAGATACGGGAAAGACAAGCTTGTTGGTGAGATGGCCCTCCTTAATGACGCTCTCACATCGGCTACAGTACGCGCTTCAACCCCGGTGACAGCACTGCGAATTGAGAAAGGGGTGTTTCTCAAACTGATGGAAGACGATAGCTTGTTTGCCTCCAAAGTTGCCACCTGGCTCAGCGATAAACTGGCCGCGACGATGAAGCCGCTCGACGATGCGGCTTGAGCGTATCGATATGTCCGACATGGAAAGTATGTACCTGGATATTCTGAAGGGCCTGGCCGTCCATTTTGACAGCCGGTTCGTCGCTGATATCCGTGAAACATCCTTGCGCCATCCCCGGCTCTCCTTGGGGTACGCTTTGAACCGCAATCAGATGACGTCGAAGAAATGGCTTGTCGAAACGTTGTTCAACGTCACCGGCGGAGCGTTGGGGCGTGTCTGTGTCCTTGGTGGTTGGTATGGCGTCCTTGGCGCCATGCTGCTTCACGAGCCGCGGTTCCAAGTCGAGAGCGTGTGTAGCGTCGATCGGGATTCTTCTTGCGAGGACGTCGCCATGAGTCTCAACCGGACGCATGTCGATACTGGAAAGTTCCAGTTTCTGACCGCTGATATGTACAAGATCGAATTCCCGATAGGGGAGTTTGACCTCATCATTAATACCAGTTGCGAACACTTGGAAACGATTGACAGGTGGTTCGAAAGAATCCCTTACGGGACATTGCTCACGCTCCAGTCGAACAACTATGTGGGCATCGACGGCCATGTAAATTGTGTCCAGGATCTGGATCAATTCAAACGGCAGGTTCCCCTCTCGGATGTGATGTTTGAGGGAGAGCTCACCCTCAAAAAATACACCCGGTTCATGCTAATTGGGAGACGGTAACAGTCAATCTTTGAGCCAGGTTGATATCAGCCGCGCACTCTTTTCTGCGCCACCAAGGTCGATGTCGGTAGGTCCTAGAGGCGGTGCTGCCAAGGCAGCATCAATTGCGCAGGCGAGCGTTTCCGGGCCAAGCTCCGTTTCTTCAACCACCTGCGCCAATCCCATCTCCTGAATACGGCGGGCACGAAACAACTGTTCGGTTTCGCCACGGGCAGAATAGGGCACGACCACCGAACGGCATCCGCATCGAAGAAGATCAACAACTGTGTTGTAACCGGCTTGGGAGACCGACACAGCGCATTCCGCAAGGAGTGAGGCAAAGTCGTTCCGGTTGGGCTCTAGGGTGACGCCGGCAGGCACTTGAGCCGCCAGTCTCGCGAACTCGTTATGAGGGAGGTTCGGTCCTGCCAACAACCGCCACGGTAAATCCTTCGTTTTCGATAATGGTCTCGCCGCCATAGCAGCTTCAAGAAGAATTTCACTTTGTGCCCCGCCGCCCGCCGAGACGAGGACTTCTCCTTCTGCCTGGCCACGAGATGCCTGTGCCGGATGGGAAAGCTTGGCAACCATGCCGGTGTAATGAATTTTACCGGCAATTTCACTCGTGTCGTGAAACGTTTCGTCGAAGGCTGCGAATGCCGGGTCACCATGGACCAGTACGTAGTCGAAGAATTCGTTAACATAATCCACGGTCTCGCGGCCGCGGCCTGGCTTGTCGCTCACTTGCAGGATGTCCCGGATTGAACAGATGACGATAGGTTTCGGGGATGTGGATCGAGCCAGCTCGAGAAACGGAAGCAGCTCGAAACGCATTTGCCGGCGGCCAAATGGAAAGGCCTCAACGACGATAGCCGCAGGCTGCTGATGCCGGAACAAGGACAATAGCTCATCACGCCTGCGGTCCATAAATGAACCGTCTATGGACCGGCCATTCGTGTCTATGAGATCGCTGAAATCACCATCCCGGCATTTGATGGGGGTCAACTGATGGAGGTGCACGTTTGCCGCGTCAAGGCCGGGCACAGGCACTCCTCCAGATACCAGGTCCACGGCGAGCCCAGCCTCCGTCATCGCTCGGGCAATGTGGAGTGCGCGGTACAGATGACCAACGCCCTGAAGGGATTGCACGTAGAAAAAAACCCGGTGTTTCGTCATTACGGTGCAATGCTGATATTGATGCGCTCCACGCTCACCTGTCCATTGTCAGCGACGTGAAAGCAATGCATGGCGCCCAATTGGAACTTTTCCGGAGGAGGTCCGACCATACTCCAGCCGGTGGCCAGGGAATAGAGGGCACGAAGCACCCCGTGGTGTGACACGGCCACCGTTGGCCGGCCACGCCTGGCGACGTCCAAAAGCCACAGCATCAAGCGTCCCTGTACGTCACGCGGTTTTTCACCGCCCTCGGGATGAAAGTCGAGACCACGGGCCTCGTTTTCGGCCATTACCGCGCCCAATGTCGTACGGAGATCGTCGAGCCGACTTCCTTCCCAGTTCCCGTAATTCATCTCCTTGAGTCTAGGTTCAATTTCAGGGTCCTTTGCGCCAAGCAGCACTGCAGTCTCTATGGCGCGGTGAAGCGGACTACACACCCAATGGAATTGGTCGAATGGTGGCGGCACCTGCCAGCGCGACACAATTTCACGGCCCTCGTCGCTCAGGTGAGTATCCGTATGGCCCTGGAGGCGTTTTTCATCGGTCCACGCCGTTGGGCCGTGGCGGATCATTACCAAACGCGTCACGCTACAATGCTCCTTCGCCCGCGCTAGGTACTCATTTGGGTTCGAGGCTTGGCGAGCCCGAATTTGAGTGCTAGTTGCTCCACGCCCTGTTCGTGGGAAAACCGCTCACGCACCCGTCTATACCCGCTGTCACCCAATCGCGCACGCAAGCCCGGATCGGAAATCAATCGCGCAAGTGCAATGGCGAGGGGTTCTTCCTCATCAGGCGGCACAAGCACACCGGTGACACCGTCCTC
>CAYOEI010000113.1:0-24655 GCA_964402825.1 uncultured Hyphomicrobiaceae bacterium | reverse complement strand
GACACCGTGCCGGCTGGAAATCCCGCCATCAAGGCGTCGAGACCATCGAATTTGGGATCCAGCTCGCCGACCACATTAGAGACGATGTGCATCACCTGGCTGTAATATTCCAAGAAGAAACTGTCGGTGACCTGTATCGAGCCAACCTTGGCGACGCGGCCAATATCATTGCGTCCCAGATCGAGCAGCATCAGATGCTCCGCGCACTCTTTTTTGTCCGCCAGCAGTTCTTTCGAAAGAGCCGCGTCCTGCTCTTTGGTTTCGCCGCGCGGGCGGGTGCCGGCTATCGGGCGAATTGTCACTTCACCGCCACGCGCCCGCACCAATATTTCCGGGCTCGAACCGACCACGGAAAATCCATCAAGGTTGAGGTAATAGAGGAATGGAGAGGGGTTCACCCGCCGAAGCGCGCGATAGAGCGAAAAGGGAGACAGGGTAAAGGGCGCGGAAAAGCGCTGGCTGAGCACCACCTGGAAAATGTCGCCGGCAGCTATATATTCCTTCGCGCGTGTCACCTTCGCCATATACTCCTCTGGCGAGGTGTTCGATCTCGGAACGGGCTGCTGCAACTCCGAATGATCGAGCCTGGCCGAATGGGGCAGGGGGGATTCAAGCCGCCCCATGGCTTCACGCAGACGCTCGGCAGCCCGGTTATAGGCATTCCCGGCAGATATCCCATTCATCGGATGAACAGGTGTCACAGCCGTCATTTCGTCGCTCACCGAATCGAAAATCACCATGATTGTCGGCCGGATCATGATCGCATCCGGCGTGCCGATCGGATCAGGATTATCGCTCGGCAAATGTTCAATCAGCCGAACGGTATCGTAGCCCATATAGCCGAATACACCCGCCGCCATGGGGGGGAGATCATCAGGAAGATCGATCCGGGATTTCGCAAGCAGATCACGCAGCGCATCAAGCGTACCCTCTTTGCAAGGCACATATTCGCTTTGCTCCAGGGGGTTCGTGTTTATTTCCGAAATATCCCCATTGGCGCGCCACACGAGATCAGGATCAAACCCGATGATCGAATAGCGGCCGCGAACCGCGCCACCCTCCACCGATTCAAACAGGAAAGAGTAGGGGCGCGTTCCGGCCAGCTTGAGAAAGGCGGAAACGGGCGTTTCCAGATCCGCTACCAGCCGGGTCCAAACAACCTGCGGCCTGCCGGCATCATAGGTTTTGGCGAATGTGTCGCTCGATGGTTCTATCCGACCTGCACCGGGTATATGAGACATTTTTGCTTCTCCGGCTCGGACGTGGCGCTAATACTAATTGCCCCGGCGCCGTCCGCTGGAATACCGCCCGGTGGTCGCATCCTCGAACACGGTTTGATTAACATTCACGCCGAATTCCTTTCGCAGCCCGCGAATATATTGGACGATGAGATCGTCCGCGACCTGAGGAGCCAGAGCCTGCACCAGTTGTTTTTTCATATTGGCGTCTGCTGATTTTGGAACCGCACTCTCACTCACTGTAAACACGACCCGGCCTTCGCCGTTCACTGTCGCGGCGGACCCGAATTCACCTTGCTTCAGTGCAAAGGCCTGCTGGATTGCGGCATTGGGTATATCATCAGCACGATCGTTACGCTTGAGCGGCCTGCTCACCTTCACCTCAAGGTCGAATTGCTGCGCGAGGTCAGCAAGCGTGCTTCCTCCGCGCAACTTATCAACCAACTCCTGCCCCTTGCCTGAAAGGAGGGTGCGCAGCTGGGTCTCGCGCCACTTGGTTTCCGCATCCAGCTTCACGTCATCAAAGGGCTTGAGGCGCTCCTGCGTCACTTTAAGTACTTCATACCAGATATACCCCCGATCCGAGGTTTCTTCAGGGTCGGTTTCAAGCCCGACAGTGGATTTGAAGATAGCCCTTAAAGCCTTGGGTTGTGTGACAAGCAGATCAACTTCCTTGGAGTTCTCATCAAAGCCCCGGCTGTCCACCGCAGGTATCCCGGCATATTTCAACTGAAGTTTTGATGCGATTTCAGCCAGGGTCGCACCGCCCGCGCGTTCGTCTTCTATCTTGTCATATACATCCAGGATTTTTTCACCCGCGCGCTCCGCAGCGATAGCCTGGCGAAGGCGGTCTCGCATTTCCTCAAACGTCTTGATTTCCGAAGGAACTATTTTGGTGACCATGGCGATAACCGTCGCGAGATCTCCGGTGACCGGCTCGCTGAATTTGCCTTCTTCAAGAGAAAAGACGGCATCGGCAATCTTCTTGTCCGAGATGCCATTCCTGTCCAGGGTGCCCAGATTAACATCAGACTCCGTAAATCCGCGCTCTTTAGCCACCTCCATAAAATCGGCGCCGTTCTTGAGCTTCTCATGCGCTTCTTTTGCTGCAGCGTCATCGGGAAATGCAATCTGCAAAACCGTACGCCGTTCAGGCCGGTTAAATCGCACCTTGTTATTCTCGAACGAAGCTTTGATGTCCACTTCGGGAATTTCAATGGATTTCGCCAGCGTTACAGGGGTGAGCTGAATCACTCCCACTTTGCGAAATTCCGGCGCCCTGAATTCGCCCTTGTGAGTATTGTAATAGTCGCGCAGCTTTTCAGCGCTCGGCTCCTCGATTTCGCCCAGCTTTGACTTAGGCACGGTAAGGTAGCTGAGCTTCCTTGTTTCATTTGCAAACCGGTTGGCCGCATCAACCAGGGTTTTGGGTGGCGGGCCTCCATCAGTGACCGCCCCTGTAATCTGCTGCATGATGATTGATCGGCGCTGGCGTTCCATAAATGCCTGCTCGCTCAAATTATTAGCCTGCAGCAATCTGTAGAAACGCTCCCGGTCAAATTTCCCGCTTGAATCCTGAAAAGCAGCCTGACGCATTAATCTGGCGCCGACGGCTTTACCCGTTACCCCAAGCCCCAGTAATTTCGCTTGTGTTTCAAGAGCGGCATCGCCAATGAGGCGTAATATTACCTGACCATCGATACCCATTTCGCGCGCATCGGCTATCGTAACGTTGCGGCCAAGCCTGGTGCTGATGACACGCAATTCGCGCTGGAATTCATTTTGATATTCCACAGTAGTTATTTCGGTATCGCCGACGGTCGCCACCGTTTTCGATCCATAACCGCCAAAAATGTCTGCAATGCCCCAGACCGCAAAACTCAGCACCAGCAGTGCGATGAAAATTTTCGCAATCCAGGTTCCGGCTCCTTTTCGCATCGCTTCCATCATGGCCTGGTTCTTCCATTCTTGTTTGATTGCCGCCTTGAAAAGCTCCTCGATTTGGACGAGCTTGTCAGGCGCGGGCATCATATGGACCTGAGCCCCGTGCGGCAAGGCGGCACGGGGCAATCGTTCCGGTGCGTTAATTTGCCATCATACACGTGCTAAACATCTAGATTACAAAGTTTTTTCATCAAAATCCCCGGAGTTAAAAAATGAATCAGCCTCACCCCCTCGTGGCCGGTAACTGGAAAATGAATGGATTGCGGGTTTCCGTGAACGAAGCCGAAAACCTGGCCGAAAGATTGGCGGGAGCTGGCGGCATCAGTGCGGAAGTGATGATTTGCCCTCCTGCGCTTCTTATCGCGCAATTTTGCCGTGAACTTTCATCCAGTGGCATCCTTATTGGCGGGCAGGATTGTCATGGCGAAAGCTCTGGCGCCCACACCGGCGATATTGCCGCCGAAATGCTTAAAGATGCGGGCGCCAGCTCCGTGATCGTTGGACATTCCGAAAGACGCGCCGACCATGGCGAGAGCAGTGAAGCGGTATGCGTCAAGGCGTCTGCCGCACACCGCGCGGGACTGACCGCAATCATCTGCGTGGGAGAAACACAGAGCCAACGTGAAAAAGGCCAGACACTGGACGTGATCAGCGAACAGCTCTCAGGCTCCATACCGCACGGTACAACGGCGCAAAACACCGTTATCGCATATGAACCGGTTTGGGCCATCGGCACCGGTCTGACTCCAACCCTGGATGACGTTGGTGAAGTACACGCTCACATACGCGCGCAGCTTATTTCAGCGCTGGGGCAGGGTGATGCATCCGCGATGCGCATTCTATATGGCGGATCGGTCAAACCTGGAAACGCCGCGGAGTTGATGGCGGTTGAGAATGTGAATGGAGCGCTGGTTGGCGGCGCCAGTCTCAAGGCCGAGGATTTCTGGGGAATTATCTCTGTATACGCGAAATCGTGATTTTCCTGGGTATGAGCGCCGAATACCGGTTGGCAATACACCAATTGAAAAGATAGATTGGTGCACTTCAATCTGAGAATCCCCTCATCAAAGATATGAGCTGAAACAGTGGCGGCGATATTGATGCGATTTGGCACGGTGTTTTTAGGCCTGATCCTGAGTGCGGCCATACCTGTAAGAGGCTCGGCAAAACCATTGACCAGTGAGGCATGTGTCAGGCTTGTGAACGAGCATGATACGCTTTCCAGGGGTGGTGTTGAAAAATCACTGGCGCGCGACCCGGCGAGCGAGCGCGACAACATCAAGGCCGAACAGCTTGCACTCATCGAGCGATTTTTGTTTATTGAAAGCCAGATCCGCTTCCGGTGTCCCGCAGTGAAATTGCCAGGGCTGAAAATAACGCCTCGCTCCAAGGCGCGGACCGCAAAGGTGGAAAAAAATCGTAGCCAGCCACGCGGCCCCAGCATACCCTTGCCCAAACGCAAACCTGCGTCATCGGCAAAACGCGCAGGTTAGGTCTGGTCAAACTCAATGCGCTGCTGTAATAAGCGAACCGCTTGATCAGCAAAATTCGTGAAATGAGAAAACTTCGATGGCGACAGTCATTCTTGTCATACATTTGATGGTTGCGGCCACACTTGTCGGTCTGGTCCTTCTGCAGCGCTCCGAAGGGGGTGCACTGGGCATCGGCGGCGGCGGCGGCAGTGGCGGTGGATTCATGTCCGGACGCGGCGCTGCTAACATGCTTACACGGGTGACGGCGGTTGTCGCTGCCCTGTTCTTTGTCACCAGCATCTCGCTCACGATGATCGCACAGCAATCTAGCGCGCCATCGCGTGGCCTGGAAGGCTTCGTTCTCGACGGCCCGCAGGGTCAGTCCGGCTCAGATGGATCCGGCACGAGCGGGGGCAGCCCGCTTGAAGGAATGCAGCTTCCATCAGGCCCGCAAGTCCCGCAATCTCAATAGCCGTTAATTGTCTGGGCAAAAAGTGTCACTAACACGATAATTCTGCTTCGAATCAGTGCGATCTTTGTATATTCTACAAGCCCATGGCGCGGTATCTGTTCATCACCGGCGGTGTGGTTTCCTCACTTGGAAAAGGACTCGCTTCAGCGGCACTGGGCGCACTACTGCAAGCGCGCGGCTATAAAGTGCGTTTGCGAAAGCTCGATCCTTATCTGAATGTCGACCCGGGAACCATGAGCCCCTATCAACACGGCGAAGTGTTCGTCACCGATGACGGTGCGGAGACCGACCTTGATCTGGGGCACTATGAGCGTTTTACCGGCGTCCCGTGCTCACAAGCCGATAATGTCACCTCGGGGCGCATATATCAGACCGTCCTGAACAAGGAGCGCCGCGGCGACTATCTGGGCGGCACCGTACAGGTCATTCCCCACGTTACTGACGAGATCAAGGAATTCGTGCTCTCGGGCAATGAAGGCGTCGACTTTGTGCTGTGCGAGATCGGCGGGACGGTTGGTGACATTGAAGCATTGCCATTCTTCGAAGCCATCCGCCAGCTGGGCAATGAATTGCCGCGTGGAGAAACGGCCTATGTGCATCTCACGCTCAATCCCTATATCAAGAGTGCGGGCGAGCTGAAAACCAAGCCAACCCAGCATTCGGTCAAGGAACTGCGCTCAATCGGCATCCAGCCCGACATATTACTGTGCCGCTGCGACCGGGAAATTCCCAAAGAAGAGCAGCGCAAGATTGCCCTGTTCTGCAACGTGCGCGAACAGGCTGTCATACAGGCGCTTGACGTCTCCACCATTTATGATGTGCCGATTGCCTATCATGAAGAAGGGCTCGACCGCGAAGTGCTGTCGGCACTCGGCATCAAGGATGCACCAGAACCCAAACTGGACCGCTGGCAGAGGATTTCCAGACGCATCGCCAACCCGGACGGTGAAGTGCGGGTT
The DNA here is from genome assembly GCA_964402825.1 of uncultured Hyphomicrobiaceae bacterium. Taxonomy (GTDB): domain Bacteria; phylum Pseudomonadota; class Alphaproteobacteria; order Rhizobiales; family Methyloligellaceae; genus UBA2767. Next base: position 18,570 of record CAYOEI010000113.1, on the reverse strand, counting down.
GCGGTGGTCGGCAAATATACCGGCCTCATGGATGCCTATAAATCCTTGAACGAGGCGCTGGTTCATGGCGGCATCGCCAACAAGGTTAAGGTCAATCTTGACTGGATTGAATCTGAAGTTTTTGAAAGTGATGATCCTGCCGCGCATTTGGGAGAAGTTCATGGCATTCTCGTGCCCGGCGGTTTTGGCGAGCGTGGTTCTGAAGGAAAAATTCGCGCTGCACATTTCGCGCGCACCCGCAACATTCCCTTTTTCGGCATCTGCTTCGGCATGCAGATGGCCGTGATTGATGCTGCCCGCGACCTTGCCGGCATCACCAATGCCGGCTCATCGGAGTTTGGCGCCTCGCAAGATGCAGTTGTTGGCCTGATGACCGAATGGATGAAGGGCAACGAGCTGGAACAGCGTGAGGCGAACGGCAATCTCGGCGGCACCATGCGGCTTGGCGCCTATGATGCAAATCTGACCAAAGGGAGCAGGATTGCTGAAATCTACGGCGCCACTGAAATTTCCGAACGCCACCGCCACCGCTATGAAGTTAACATGCGTTACCGCGACAAGCTGGAGGCTGCGGGTTTAAGCTTTTCCGGCGTTTCGCCTGATGGGCTGTTGCCCGAAACCGTGGAAATCACGGACCATCCCTGGTTCATTGGCGTGCAGTTTCATCCCGAGTTGAAATCGCGCCCCTTCGATCCGCACCCGCTGTTTGCGTCTTTCATCGCAGCAGCGGTTGAGCAGAGCAGGCTGGTGTAACCATGACCCCGAACTCATCCGTACAGATTGGAAACATCACAGTATCGAACACCGCGCCCATCGCAGTGTTTGCCGGCCCATGCGCGCTGGAATCGCGCGACCATGCGCTGGAAACAGCATCGGCACTGAAGGAAATCTCTGAGCGGCTCAATATTGGCCTTGTCTATAAATCATCGTTCGACAAAGCCAACCGCACCAGCTCCTCCAGTGCGCGCGGGCTGGGGTTGAAACAGGCTCTGCCTATTTTCGCTGAAATCCGGGAGACGCTTGGTCTCCCGGTCGTCACCGATGTGCATGAGAGTGCGCATTGCGCCGCGGTTGCCGAGGCTGTCGATGTCCTCCAGATCCCGGCATTTCTATGCCGTCAGACCGATCTGCTGGTTGCCGCTGCAAAGACGGGCAAGGTTATCAAGGTCAAGAAGGGACAATTTTTGGCCCCCTGGGACATGAAAAATGTCGTGGCGAAAATTCTTGAAGCGGGAAATTCGAACATCCTTGTGACCGAACGCGGCACGAGTTTCGGCTACAACACGCTCGTCTCCGACATGCGGGCACTGCCTGTTCTGGCGCAAACCGGCTGCCCGGTCGTATTCGATGCGACACATTCGGTGCAGCAGCCTGGAGGGCAGGGCGCGACAAGCGGTGGACAACGCGAATTCGTACCTGTTCTGGCGCGCGCGGCGGTAGCCGTAGGCGTCTCTGCGCTGTTCATCGAAACCCATGCCGACCCGGACAAGGCCCCATCGGACGGTCCCAACATGGTGCCGCTCAATGAGTTTGAAGGATTGCTGAAAGAGCTTCAGGCGATCGATGCTGTGGTTAAGCGGTAGCGCGCCTCAAGCCGGCGTAACCAGCTCGCTTTTCTGATCGTCCCAGCGCCAAAGATTTTCGTTTGTGAGATGGGTTCCGCCAACCCAGCGGTCAATCCGCGCAGCCTCCGCATAGTCCGCCGCCCCGGCAAGAACCTGCAAGCTCAGCGCGGTCAGGCGCAGCGGGCTCGCGACAAATGCCTTGTATTCATCCTCGTTCATGTCCGGGGAAAAACTCCCTTCAAGGTTCTCAATCGCTGCGCCGGGAGATTTCGCCAGCCCGCTGAGCCAGATCCAGAAACTCCAGTCCCCCATGAATGCGGCCTCTTCCATCTTTTCGGCAGCGCCGAACAGCAGGCGCGGCTCGCTGACGCCTTCATTGATGGCATTGAGAATCTGACTTTGCGTGCGGGCCAGCCCGGATGTCACACCGGGTAATTCCTGAAGCATGCGGCGCACGGCCTGATCCAGATAGGGGAGAGAAGAAAGGTCCTGCTTTAACAGAGCGGCCCAATCTTCGGGTGACGGCTGACGGAACGCAGCCCAGGCTTTGCTCGCAAGTGCAAACTGCTCCGGGGTGACTTCCTTACTTTTTTCGCCAAAGGGTTTGATCGTTTCGGCATTCTGGGTCCCTAAAAAATCATCTGCCTGCACGAGCTGCAAGCCAGCCCCGCGCCCTGGAGAGCTGCGAAACCAGTCGAGAATCTGGATCAGTTGAAGCTGGTCATAAAGATCATGCTCAAACCAGAGCGTCACCGTCTCAAAGGCTTGATGATGGGCCAGCCCCCGGTCGCGGGAACGGAAATTCTCGCGCAAAACATCAGGATCTCCCCAGCCGCGCTCAGCCAGAAAGTCCGCGCGCACCTCCGACAGATCTTCAAATGCATCGGTGAGGGGCACCGGGCCCTCATGCAGCACATCACGCCAGGGCAGGACTTCGGTGGTGGTGAACGCTTTTCGCAGCAGCTCACCGGCCGAGTCCCCATTGGTGATAATGAGACCATATCCAGGTTGCAGTGTCTGGCCCATTGGCTCAGCCGCGCCCGCGATAGGGAGAAACGCCCTGATCCGGCACCCACAACCCTTCAGGCAGGGTACCATGCTGCCAGAAGACATCGATGGGCATGCCGCCGCGCGGATACCAGTAGCCGCCAATCCTCAGCCAAAGCGGTTCAAGCTCACTCACGATGCGCTTGCCGATGGCGACCGTACAGTCTTCATGAAACGCGCCATGATTTCGGAAACTCGCCAGGTAAAGTTTCAGGGATTTGGATTCGAGCAGCCATTTGTCAGGCGCATAATCGATCACCAGTAGCGCGAAATCAGGCTGGCCGGTAACCGGGCAGAGCGATGTAAACTCCGGGCAGGTAAAGCGCGCCAGATAGTTCGTGTCAGAATGAGGGTTGGTGACACACTCCAGCTTCGCCTCATCGGGGGAAGCGGGAACAGACACTTCCACGCCCAGCTGGGTCAGTTGTTCTTCACGGTCGGTCATCTTGAAAATCTCGTTCAGAACCAGGGTCCAGACCCTAATGGGCGCTACTGCCCGGGCCGGTGTAAATACAACCTTCATGGCAAGTATCGCGTGAAAGGGCGATCTCAGCCAGACCCGGCACGCGATTATGCAGCTGGTCCCAGAGCCATTTTGAGATCAACTCAAGGGTTGGATTTTCAAGGCCCTCGATATTGTTCAGAAAATTATGGTCGAGCGTGCCGCGCAAATCATCAAGCGCCGTTTTCAAGTCATCAAAATGAATCAGCAGACCCGTTTTGGAATCTGGTTCGCCATCCACGGTGATGCGCACGCGGAACGAATGACCGTGAATCCGGGCATTGGGATGACCTTCGGGCGCCGAGGGCAAAAAGTGCGCTGCCTCGAATGTGAATTCTTTATAGATACGCATGGGCCGCTGTTTACGAGATTTCGCGCCACAATACCAGATCAGTATCAGGCAATTCCGATAAGCTTGTGAGTTTGCAGAGAGAGCCGCCATCCCGGATTTTCAAGACAATATATGAGAGCTGCCTGCGTGTTCTCCCGCCGGGCATCGCCATCCATGGGTTGCAGCAGGAAATTTTCAAAATCCAGACCCGCCACATCATCAGGTGCAATGCCATCCTGTGGATAGACAAGCTTCAGCTCATCGCCTGTTTTATGCACCAGTTCCGCCCCGGCTTTGGGGCTGATGCATATCCAGTCGATTGTACGGGGCACGGTGCGGGTTCCGTTGGATTCTATGGCGATCTCAAATCCGGCCGTGTGCAGCGCATCAATAAGCGCTTCATCCACCTGCAGCATCGGTTCACCGCCTGTGAGCACCACCAGCGGCCTGGCTCCATTGCGCTCACCCCAACATTCCAGGCAGGCTTTCGCCAGGTCATCGGGTTTCTTGAACTGCCCGCCGCCGGGCCCGTCCGTTCCGATAAAATCCGTATCACAGAACTGGCAAACCGCTTTCGCCCGGTCCTGCTCGCGCCCTGTCCACAGATTACAGCCCGTAAAACGGCAGAAGACCGCGCGGCGGCCTGACTGCATGCCCTCGCCCTGCAGGGTGAGATAGATTTCCTTGACTGAATACATTTTCAAACCGTCGCTGCGCCTGCCGTCTCCCGGCGCCATTCCCGATACCCCTTGGCTCGCAGCTCGCATGCCGGGCATTCCCCGCACCCATAGCCCCAATCATGGCGCGTGCCGCGTTCACCCAGATAACAGCTATGACTCTCTTCAATGATGAGATCGAGCAGGAGCCTTCCTCCAAGCTCCTGTGCCATATCCCAGGTTTGGGCCTTTGTCATGTGCATCAGTGGCGTTTCAATAGTGAACTTCGCCTCCGTTCCGAGCCGGATGGCGTTGGCCAATGCCTGCAATGTCTCATCACGGCAATCGGGGTAGCCGGAAAAATCCGTCTCGCACATACCGCCAATGAGCGTCATTAAATCACGCCGGTACCCAAGCGCCGCCGCATAGGTGAAAAACAGCAGATTGCGCCCGGGCACAAATGTGTTGGGCAAACCATTCTCCTGCATCACGATTTCAACGTCGCGGGTGAGCGATGTTTCGCTGATTTTACCAAGCGCAGGGATATCGATTATGTGGTCGGGCCCAAGTTTCCCGCGCCAGTGTGGAAACAGTTTCGGGATTTGTTGGAGAACAGTCTCGCGGCACTCCAGCTCGATCTGGTGACGTTGCCCATAGTCAAAACCCACCGTCTCAACACGCGTAAAACGCGACAGAGCCCATGCGAGACAGACAGTGGAATCCTGGCCGCCGGAAAACAGAACAAGTGCTTGATTGTGGGTATGATTTTCAGCTGTCATCTTTGCGTCATCAAAATACGGATTGGCTCGCGTGCCTGAAATATTACAAAAGGGACGTTCCTCGCCCGCGTTCACTCTTTCACATGAGAGATCTTTGAGCTAAGAGGAAGACGAATTTTTGCATGGGCGGATGCCCTACCGCAACTCACCTCCAAACTCTAAGGATACATTCATATGACCGCGATCCTCGAAATCGTCGCCCGCGAAATTCTCGACAGCCGCGGCAATCCAACCGTTGAGGTTGATGTGGTGCTGGAAGACGGCTCGATGGGCCGGGCCGGAGTGCCATCAGGAGCATCAACTGGAGCCTATGAAGCCCATGAGTTGCGTGATGGAGGGAAACGCTATCACGGCAAAGGCGTGCTCAAGGCCGTCGAAGCTGTGAATGGTGAAATTTTTGCAGCGGTGGAGGATCTGGAAGCCGAAGACCAGCGCCGCATCGACCAGATTCTTTGCGACCTCGATGGGACTGAAAACAAAACCCGCCTCGGGGCGAACGCCATCCTTGGTGTTTCGCTGGCAACTTCAAAAGCCGCCGCCATGGCTGCCGGGCTGCCGCTCTATCGCTATCTCGGGGGTACGGATGCGCATGTCCTCCCGGTACCGATGATGAACATCATCAATGGCGGCGCGCATGCAGATAATCCGATCGACTTTCAGGAATTCATGATCATGCCCGTGGGGGCGCAAACGCTGAACAACGCCCTGCGTATGGGGTGTGAAATCTTCCACACGCTGCGAAAAGGTCTGGCTGATGCCGGCCACAACACCAATGTTGGCGACGAAGGCGGCTTTGCCCCCAATCTGGCAACCGCAACCGATGCGCTGGATTTCATCATGAAGTCCATTGAGACCGCCGGTTACAAGCCAGGCGAGGACATCGTCCTTGCGCTTGACCCCGCCTCAACTGAATTTTTCAAGGATGGCAAATACGAGCTGAAAGGTGAGGGCAGGACGCTCGATGCCGGGGGCATGACAGATTATTACGCAGATCTGGTTTCCAAATACCCGATCGCTTCCATCGAAGATGGTCTCGCCGAAGATGACTGGGAAGGCTGGCAAACCTTGACAAAAGCCATTGGTGATAGGTGCCAGCTTGTGGGGGATGATCTGTTTGTCACCAATTCACAACGCCTGGCGAAAGGCATAGCTGAAGGCGCCGGCAATTCCATTCTTGTGAAGGTCAACCAGATAGGCACGCTGACGGAATCACTCGAAGCGGTCGCAATGGCCCAGCGAGCCTCATTCACCACTGTCATTTCTCACCGCTCCGGTGAAACCGAAGACGCCACCATTGCCGATCTGGCCGTGGCGACCAATGCCGGTCAGATCAAGACCGGCTCACTGTCGCGCTCGGACCGGCTGGCAAAGTACAACCAGCTCATCCGCATTGAGGAAGAGCTGGGCGATAGCGCGGTATATGCAGGGCGTAGCGTAATCCGCTGATCCCGATAACGTCTGCTTAAGACAATCGCCATAGCCTGAGAGCTCCGCGTAAAGGCGCTCACCCGAGCGGCAACAATTGGCGAGATTTATGACTTATCGTAGTGCGTTCATCACACTTATCTGCTTTGGATTTCTGGGCTATTTCGCTTATCACCTGTTCGTTGGCAAACACGGCCTTGAGGCGCGGGCGCGGCTGGAGAGCGAGGTCAAATTACTCAACGCTGAATTGAAAGGCCTGGAGGCTGTGCGCGGACGCCTCGACCGTGATGTCGCCCTGATGCGCGCGGAGGAGCTCGATCCCGACATGCTGGATGAACGCGCCCGCGCCGTCCTCAACTTCTCGCACCCGAACGACATCGTCATCATGAATAAAAACCCGGTGACGGGCTCCAAGCGCTAAAAAACACTCGCTTTGCTGCCCTCCAATTCATGCATATCTGCAATAAGTTCTTTATTACAGATACTTGGCTCTTCGCTATCTGTACGCACTTTTCTGGCATATCCGCGTCAGTTCGTGTAACTTTTTAAATTGAGGGTAAAATACAGGGAGGCTCAATGACCGTATCCGACGAGCGCGCCGCCAGGGTCGATGTCGAGGAAGACATAATGACCATTGTAGAGACAGCCGGAGCCGGCTCACCCGTTCCAGAGTTCGATGCGAAACAGGAACGTCACGCCTACCGCGAAATGCTTCTCATTCGCCGCTTCGAGGAAAAAGCGGGTCAGCTTTACGGAATGGGATTCATAGGCGGCTTTTGTCATCTCTATATTGGCCAGGAGGCCGTCGTCGTGGGCATGCAGATGGCCATCAAGAAGGGCGATCAGGTCATCACCACCTATCGTGACCACGGCCATATGCTTTCCAGCGGCATGGATCCCAAAGGCGTCATGGCCGAGTTGACAGGCCGGCAGAGCGGCTATTCCCACGGCAAGGGCGGCTCCATGCATATGTTTTCCATAGAAGCCAATTTTTATGGCGGGCACGGCATTGTCGGGGCGTCAACACCGCTGGGCAGCGGTCTGGCATTCGCAAACAAATATCGCGGCAATGACCTTGTTAGCCTGACCTATTTTGGCGACGGCTCATCCAATCAGGGCCAGGTCTACGAGGCCTTCAACATGGCCAAGCTGTGGGATCTGCCCGTTATCTACATCATCGAAAACAACAAATACGCAATGGGAACGAGCATCGAGCGCTCGTCTTCCACCACCGATTTGTCCCAGCGGGGCCGCAGTTTCGATATCCCCGGAGAGCAGGTGGACGGGATGGATGTGCGCGCCGTCAAGGCGGCTGGAGACAAGGCCGTAAAACGCGCCCGCGAGGGCAAAGGCCCCTATATCCTGGAGATGCTGACCTATCGTTATCGCGGCCATTCCATGGGCGATCCGGCGAAATACCGCACCAAGGAAGAAGTGCAGAAAATGCGCACGGAGCATGATCCGATTGAGCAGGTGCGCAAACGCATGCTGGACAACAAGCAGGTGGATGAAGACGAGTTGAAACAGATCGACAAGGACGTGCGCGCCATTGTCAACGAAGCGGCGGAATTTGCCCAGAATACGCCTGAGCCCGATGTATCGGAGCTCTATACAGACATAGTGAAGGAATAGCAGGCGGCGCTTTACTTGCCGTCTGAGGGGAGGCTTGAACACATATCATGGCGATCAAAATTCTTATGCCGGCACTCTCGCCAACCATGGAAGAGGGCAAAATTGCCAAATGGCTTGCGAAAGAAGGCGACAGTATCCAGGCCGGCGATGTGATCGCCGAGATTGAAACTGACAAGGCCACCATGGAAGTCGAAGCTGTCGATGAAGGCACGCTGGCCAAAATTCTTGTTGCAGAGGGAACCGAGGGCGTAAAGGTAAACACGCCGATTGCGGTGATTGCCGAAGAGGGTGAGGATGTCTCTGCTATCGAGACACCATCCGCAGCACCGGTTGAGGCCGAGGCGCAGCCGTCAGAACCCGCACCAGCAGCTTCAGTTGAACCGGTGCCCGCTGCTCAGGCCGTCATGGTTGGAAGCGACCCCGAACTCCCCGAGGGCGCCGAGATGGAAACCATCACCATGCGCGAAGCTTTGCGCGACGCCATGGCAGAGGAAATGCGCCGGGATGACGATGTCTTTCTTATGGGTGAGGAGGTCGCGCAATATCAGGGTGCTTACAAAGTAAGCCAGGGCCTGCTTGACGAATTCAGTGATCGCCGGGTCATTGACACTCCCATCACCGAGCACGGCTTTTGCGGCATCGGAGTGGGTGCCGCTTTGAGCGGATTGAAACCCATTGTGGAGTTCATGACCTGGAATTTCGCCATGCAGGCGATTGACCACATCATCAACTCGGCCGCCAAGACTCTTTATATGTCAGGCGGCCAGATGGGATGCCCGATCGTGTTCCGCGGGGCCAATGGCGCGGCTTCGCGCGTCGCCGCCCAGCACAGCCAGTGCTACGCCTCCTGGTATGCCCAAGTCCCGGGGCTGAAGGTCATTGCACCCTATACGGCCGCGGACGCCAAGGGACTGCTCAAGGCGGCCATTCGCGACCCCAACCCTGTCGTATTTCTTGAACATGAAATTCTCTATGGCCAGAGCTTTGAAGTGCCGAAGGATGACGACTGGGTGCTCCCCATTGGCAAAGCCAAGGTGGTGCGCCAGGGAAGCGACGTGACACTCGTCTCCTTCTCCCGGGCCATGGTCTATACGCTGGAGGCCGCAGAAGTGCTGGCGGGGGAAGGCATCGAAGCGGAAGTGATTGATTTGCGCACTCTGCGCCCACTCGACATGGCGACAGTTCTAGACTCTGTGAAGAAAACCAACCGGATCGTAACGGTCGAGGAATCCTGGCCGGTCTGTTCCATCGGCACCGAGATTTGCGCCAGCGTCACCCGCGATGCGTTTGATTATCTGGACGCCCCGCCGACACAGGTTTCGGGCGAAGACGTGCCCATGCCATACGCCGCCAACCTGGAAGCGCTGGCCTTGCCAACGGCGGGGCAGGTGGCTGATGCAGCTCGAGCTGTGTGTTACGTGAAGTGAGCGCGCCAGACATCCAAACCAATTCAAGGACAAGGGAGGCTCTATGCCCATTCCGATATTGATGCCAGCACTCTCGCCGACCATGGAGGACGGCAAGCTGGCCAAATGGATGGTCAAGGAAGGCGACACAGTCGCCCCTGGCGATGTTCTGGCGGAGATTGAAACCGACAAGGCGACGATGGAAATCGAAGCCGTCGATGACGGTATCGTCGGCAGAATCCTGATCGATGAAGGCACCGAGCATGTGGCCGTGAACAAGCCGATCGCCGTTCTGCTGGAAGAAGGCGAGGATGAAAGCGCCTTGAAAGATTTTGACGGCGGCGGTGCTCCCCCTGCGGCGGCGCCGGTAACTCCGGCAGCTCCTTCCCAGGCAGAAACACCACAGCCATCTCCTGAACCAACACCTCAGCCCGCGGCTCAAACGTCGAGCTCCAACGGGCAGGCTGGCCGGGTCATCGCCTCGCCTCTCGCCCGCCGGCTGGCGAGGGATGGAAATCTCGATCTGTCTGGAGTTAAGGGCAGCGGTCCTAATGGCCGCATCGTAAAACTCGATGTGGAAGCCGCGCTCAAGGGCGGCCAGGCGGCGACACCATCTCCGGCGGAAGCCACCGCGACAGGACAGGTTGTGACAGCCCGCACGGGGTCAGCCACGGCCATTCCCGCCATGGCGGATGAGGAAATACTGGGTCTCTATGAACCCGGCACCTACGAAGTCGTACCTCACGACAATATGCGCCGCATCATCGCCGAGCGGCTGACAATGGCGAAATCGACCATTCCGCACTTCTATCTGTCGGTCGATTGCAAGCTCGATGCACTGCTTTCGGCGCGCCAGCGGCTTAACGCCATGAGCGTGGAAGGCAGCCCGAGCGCGTTCAAGATTTCCGTCAACGACATGATCATCAAGGCGATGGCCATGGCGCTGCAGAAAGTGCCGAACGCCAACGCCACCTGGACGGAGCAGGGCGTGCTGCGTCACCGCTCGTCCGATATCGGCGTCGCGGTTTCCATCGATGGCGGGCTGTTCACCCCCGTCATCCGGCACAGCGAAGTGAAAAGCCTCTCGGAGATTTCCAACGAGATGAAGGATCTCGCGGGCCGCGCACGCAACCGCCGCCTGGCGCCCCATGAATATCAGGGCGGCACCACGTCGATTTCAAATCTCGGCATGATGGGCATCAAGGCGTTCGATGCGGTCATCAACCCGCCGCACTCGTCCATACTGGCCGTCGGCGCGGGCGAAAAGAGACCCGTTATCAAAGGTGACGAAATTGAAATTGCAACCATCATGAGTTGCACCTTGTCCTGCGACCACCGCGTCATTGACGGCGTGCTGGGAGCCGAACTTATCGATGCCTTCAAGGGATTTATCGAAGAGCCAGTGACGATGCTGGTGTGACGATACTGTTGTGAGCAGTGCAATTGCCTATCCATCCCTATTTGTAAATTTACGCGTTTCGGGAGAGACCACATGACTGAAACCTCATTCGACATGGTCATCATCGGCGGCGGGCCCGGCGGCTATGTCGCCGCGATCCGTGCCGCACAATTGGGCATTAAGACCTGTGTCATCGAACGCGAGCATCTTGGCGGCATCTGCCTCAACTGGGGCTGCATCCCAACCAAAGCGCTTCTGCGCAGCTCGGAGTTGTTTCATTTATTCAATCACGCGGACGAATTTGGCTTGTCTGCCAGTAACATAGAATTTGACGTTCAGAAAATTGTCAAACGCAGCAGGAAAATTTCATCCAAACTGACAGGCGGCGTCGCTTACCTTATGAAAAAGAACAAGATTACGGTTATCGACGGATCAGCAAAGCTCAAGGGGAAGGGTGTTATTGGCGTGACGGGCAAGGACGGCGCTGTCCTGCCTGACGTCCAGGCCAAACACATCATTATCGCCACCGGCGCACGGGCGCGCTCACTGCCCAATCTGGAAGGCGATGGCAAGCTCATATGGACCTACAAGGAAGCGATGGTTCCTGAATTTATGCCAAAATCGCTACTGGTGGTGGGCTCAGGCGCCATCGGCATCGAATTCGCCAGCTTTTTCCGGACGCTGGGCGCTGAAGTAACGGTCGTGGAGGTCATGGACCGGGTGCTGCCGGTCGAGGATGAGGAGATTTCAGACCTCGCGCAGCAATCATTCGAAAAACAGGGCATGAAAATACGCACCGGCACAACTGTTGAAAAGCTGGAGAAGGGCGCGGATAGCGTCACCGCAACCTTGAAGGGTAAAGATGGCGCTTCTGAAACCATCACCGTGGAGCGGGTCATTCTCGCCATCGGCATCACCGGCAATGTGGAGAACATTGGTCTGGAAGAGACAGGCGTCAAGGTGGATCGCGGCCATATCGTTATTGATGAATGGTGCCGCACTGGCGTTGATGGCGTCTATGCCATCGGAGATGTCGCCGGGCCGCCCTGGCTGGCGCACAAGGCCAGCCATGAGGGTGTGTTGTGCGTGGAAAAAATTGCCGGCATTGATGGCATCCACCCGCTGAACACGTCAAACATTCCGGGCTGCACCTATTGCTGGCCGCAAGTCGCCAGCATCGGCATGACCGAGCAGAAGGCCAAGGAAGAGGGACGCAAGGTCAAGGTTGGACGCTTTCCGTATCAGGGCAACGGCAAGGCCATTGCGCTTGGTGAAACCGATGGGCTTATCAAAACTATATTCGACGCAAAGACCGGTGAATTGCTGGGCGCGCACATGATTGGCGCGGAGGTCACCGAGCTCATTCAGGGATATGGCGTGGCCAAAACGCTTGAGACAACCGAGGCTGAGTTGATGCATACGGTCTTCCCGCATCCCACACTTTCTGAAATGATGCACGAGTCCGTTCTCGACGCCTATGATCGCGTGATGCATATTTAGCGCTGGGTACCCGCCCGGCAACGGAAAACGAAAAAATGGTAACACTCCTCGACACAGTATCATCGGCACAGAGTGAGCGTCCGCGCCATCCTGAAAAGCTCAGCCGGCCGGATACGCCGATATTGCGCAAGCCGTCATGGATACGGGTCAAGGCGCCGGGGTCTCCTGTTTATAACGAGACCCGGGCGATCATGCGTGAGAACTCGCTGACCACGGTGTGCGAGGAGGCGAGCTGCCCAAATATCGGGGAGTGCTGGTCGAAGAAACACGCCACCATGATGATTATGGGTGATACCTGCACTAGAGCATGCGCTTTTTGCAATGTGCGCACGGGCCAGCCGGAACCGCTCAACGCAGATGAACCTGAAAATGTTGGGCGCGCGGTCGCCAAACTCGGCCTCAATCATGTGGTTATCACGTCCGTTGACCGCGATGATCTGGCCGATGGCGGCGCCGCACATTTTGCGCAAGTCATTGCAGCGACGAAAAAACTGTCACCGGGCACAACCATCGAGGTGCTCACTCCCGATTTCCTGCGCAAGGACGGCGCAATCGAAATTGTAGCTGATGCAAAACCCGATGTGTTCAACCACAATCTTGAAACCGTGCCCTCACTGTATCTGTCCATACGTCCCGGCGCGCGTTATTTCCATTCGCTGAGGTTGTTGCAGCAGGTGAAGGAGCGCGATCCGTCCCTGTTCACTAAATCGGGCATCATGGTCGGGCTTGGCGAGCAGAGGCTCGAAGTGCTGCAGGTGATGGACGATTTGCGCGCGGCGAATGTCGATTTTCTGACTATCGGGCAATATCTTCAGCCAACCCGGAAACACGCCGCCGTTGAGCGCTTTGTGACGCCCGATGAATTCAAGGCCTATGAACGCATGGCATACGGCAAGGGCTTTTTGCTGGTATCCGCTAGCCCGCTCACCCGTTCGTCCTATCATGCCGGCGACGATTTTGCGCGTTTGCGTCAAGCGCGCGCCGCGTCGCTGGCAGGCTAGAAAGTAACTCAATTCATGAAGACATTTGAGACCACGCGCCGGGTCGCACACTCGGCCAAAAACATGTACGCACTGGTCGCCGATATTGAGCGCTATCCTGAATTCCTTCCCCTATGCAAAGCGCTGAAACTGCAATCGCGCGAGACCCTGGAGGGCAAGGAAGTGCTCACCGCCGATATGACAATCGCCTTCAAGCTGTTCCGGGAAACTTTTACCAGCCGCGTGACACTCGACCCTGAAACGCTTCACATTCTCGTGGACTATCTTGGCGGCCCATTTCGTCATCTCGATAACAAATGGGACTTCTTACCGGCCGGGGAGGAGGCTTGCGATATCCAGTTCTATATCGCCTATGAATTCAGCTCCCGGCCTCTGGAGCTGATGATGGGCGCCGTGTTCGAAAAGGCTTTCGGCAAATTCGCGGAAAGCTTCGAGGAGCGCGCGAATGAAATTTATGGCTCCTCGGACCAATTCACCCGCCCTGCGTAACTGCATATTAATCCAGAAATGGTAGCACTTTCCCAAGCATGACCCTGGCTTTGAGCCGGGTGGTTCAGGTAGGGAGCGAGCATGAGTGACACCCCGCGCATGGGCGCCAGCGCAGCAACGCCGCGCGCATTCACAGTGCCCTCCGCGGTGCTGTTGATTGGCTTTACCTCCACCCTGTTCCTGAGCGCTCTGCTTCTGTTCGCGGTTCAGCCGATGTTTGCAAAGATGGTGCTGCCGATTCTCGGCGGCTCACCGGCCGTATGGTCGGTTGCGATGTGCTTCTTCCAGGCAGCACTGCTGGGTGGATACGCCTACGCGCACTGGCTCAACAGCCATGTGCGCACACCGATTGCCGTGCTTATCCATCTTGGCGTGGTTATGACGGCAATGCTTATGCTGCCGCTGGGTATCGCTGAAGGGTGGGGAAATCCGCCAGAAGATGGTCTTCATTTTTGGGTGCTGGCGCTGTTTGCTGTGTCGATAGGCCTGCCATTTTTCGCACTTGCCGGCAATTCGCCACTGCTCCAGGCCTGGTTCGCCCGCACCGGACACAAACATGCGCAGGACCCGTATTTTCTTTATGGTTCGAGCAATCTCGGCAGCCTTCTGGCGCTGCTCAGCTATCCAATCCTGATTGAACCCGCAGCGGCCCTGATGCAACAAAGCGGCCTCTGGTCCCTTGGCTACAAGGCTTTGGCGGTATTCGTTGGCCTTTGTGGGATTGCCATGCTGGTTTCACGCGTACCCAAACAGGCGACGCATAAGCCAGCTGAGACGGCGGTTTCAGAACATACACCGCTACGGCAATGTCTTGTGTGGATGGGCCTTGCCTTCGTGCCCTCTGGTCTGCTGGTGGCCGTTACCTCACATATATCAACTGATGTTGCTGCTGCGCCCTTCCTGTGGGTGCTGCCGCTGGCTCTGTTTCTGCTCACCTTCGTCATCACTTTTCAGCGCAAACCCATATTGCCTCACAAAGCAATGCTGGCGTTGCAACCGATCACCGTTGGTGCATTGGTCATCGCTATGCAGTTCCCCCTGGGGAATTTTTGGCCGGTCATCGTTGCAATCCACCTCATTGCCTTTTTCATCTGCGCGATGGTCTGCCATGGCGAGCTCGTCCAGCGGCGGCCTAAAGCCAATGACCTGACCAGGTTTTATCTCTGGATGTCATTAGGCGGTGCGCTAGGGGGTTTGTTTACCGGGCTGATCGCGCCGCAGATCTTTTCGAGCGTTCTTGAATATCCAATAATGATTGTGCTGGCATTGCTTGTCAGGCCCGGCATCTTCACATCAAACACCAGAACCTGGGTGAGGGAAGGAGCACTCATGTTCCTGCTTCTGGTGCTGGCAATTGGCCCGAATTTAATAGCCGGCCTCAACATAATCCAAGATGCACCCGAATATTATATCGCAATCTTCACCGTGCTGGGCGCCGCTATCATTCTCGCCCGGACCAATCCGGTCAGGCTTATTGGGCTGGTCACGGTCACGCTGCTGGCTGGCAATGCCCTGACCTCACAAGCGACATCAGGGACAAGTTATCGCGGTTTCTTTGGCGTCAACAAGGTGGTGGTCACAAAAGACGGAAAATTCCGGCTGCTGAAACATGGCACGACCCTTCATGGCGCACAAAAACTCACCGGAGACAGCAATAGCGCACCTGAACCGCTCACCTATTATCATCGTGAGGGACCATTTGCTGATGTGATTACAGCGGCGCGTCGTGACCATCCGCTTAATAATGTAGGTGTAATCGGTCTCGGCACCGGCTCTCTTGCTTGTTACCGTAAGGGGAGTGAAAACTGGAAATTCTACGAAATTGATCCGATTGTGGTCGAGCTGGCATCCGATCCGAAGAAGTTCACATTTCTCTCAAAATGCGCTCCTAATGCCAAACTGATTGTCGGCGATGCCCGTTTAACGCTGGGTGAAGAGCCGGCGGGGCTATTCAATCTTCTGATACTCGACGCCTTCTCCTCAGACGCCATCCCCGTGCATCTGCTGACTCGGGAAGCCTTGTTGATGTATTTATCCAAGCTCGACAAGAATGGCATCCTGGCGTTCCACGTCTCCAATCGGAACATGGATTTGCGCCCGGTTCTGGCGGCTGTTGCTAAGGATCTTGGGCTGGCAGCGCTCACCCGTCATGGTGGCCTGGCTGGCAAGCTGAAGGATACATATAAAACACCGGCCACGCTGGTCGCCTTCGCTCGAAACGAGTCGGGCCTGGATACGCTGCGTTCCATGAAAGACTGGGGGCCACTGCAAAACAAAGGGTGGCGTGTCTGGACAGATGACTATTCAAATGTGCTGGGTGTCATCATGGCCTCGATGGGTCAGCAGGATAGTGAATCCAAGCAGACATCAGATCAGTGAGCGAACCAGCCTGAGTGCTTCGGCAACCGAGCGCTCACGCACTTCGCTGCGGCCAATGTCGCCGAACTCACATCTTATATGAGTAACGCTCCCCCCTCGGCGCTGGCCTGCGATATGGACAAGCCCCACGGGTTTGTCATCACTGCCGCCGCCCGGCCCGGCTATGCCTGTCACCGCGACGGAAATACCGGCCTTAGAATGAGCGAGCGCGCCTGAAGCCATTGCGATTGCCACTTCCTCGCTGACAGCGCCATTGGTTTCAATTATGTCTGGAGGAACACCGAGCATCTCGGTCTTGGCCGCGTTGGAATAGGTAACAAACCCGCGCTCAAGCACATCGGATGATCCAGGAATGTCGGTCAGGCAGGCGCTGATAAGTCCGCCAGTACATGATTCCGCGGCTGAGAGCATCAACCCTTGCGAGCGCAATTCATCAAGCAAATCCGATGCGCTTTTTTTCAGCTCTGCACTCATAGACATGTCTCCTCAGCCGAGCTGCACCATGGCGCTTGCCTGAGCCGCTATTCCCTCGCCGCGCCCGGTGAATCCGAGGCCTTCGGTAGTCGTGGCCTTCACGGAGACTCGTGTCACGTCAATTTGCAAAATCTCCGCGATACAGTCGCGCATGGCCTGGCGGTGCGGGCCGATCTTAGGCGTCTCGCAAATGAGCGTCACATCGACATTCACGATTAGTCCATTGCGCGCGCTGACACGGTTGGCTGCATCGAGCAGGAATTGATCTGATGACGCTCCGCGCCATTTGGGATCACTGGGTGGAAAATGAGCGCCGATATCGCCATCGCCTATGGCGCCAAGCAGGGCATCGGTCAGCGCGTGCAATCCTACATCCGCATCGGAATGACCCATAAGGGCATTGCCGTGAGGTATTTTCACTCCGCACAGAATAACATGATCGCCTTCACCAAAGGTATGAACATCAAAACCCTGCCCAATGCGAAATTCCGGCCCGGCAGATATTCGCGATGCTCTCAGGCGCTCTTCCGCCATCTCAAAATCCGAACTTGTTGTGAGTTTGATATTCATGGGCGAGCCCTCCATCAGCCTGACACGAAGCCCGTGCCATTCGGCAACGGAGGAGTCATCGGTAAAGCGCGTTGCAGACTCATTTGCCGCCGCGCGATGGGCTTCCAGCAGCTTATTAAAATGAAACCCTTGCGGGGTTTGTACGCCCCACAAATTTGTCCGCTCGACCGCACCCTCGATTATGCCGCCGCTCGCCCGTTTCAACGTATCGGTAACAGCCAGAGCAGGGACCACGCCGTCATGATCGGCAAGTCCGGCTATCACGCGGCTGATCAAATCCGCATCGGCAAACGGGCGGGCGGCATCGTGGATCAACACATGACGCGGTGAAACATCGCTCAAACTTTCCAGTCCCGCGCGCACGGAAAGCTGGCGTGTCGCGCCGCCCATAACAGGAGCCCGCAGTTGCCCCGAACAACAAGCAACGGCAGAGGTATAGTGATCACGATCATCGGGGTGTATGACGGTCACGATGGATGAGGCATCCAGGCTGGCTGAAAACGTCTTGATCGCGCGCGTCAGAACGGGAGTACCGGCAAGGGATCGATATTGCTTAGGGATGCCGCTTCCCGCCGCGCGCGTCCCGCGCCCCGCCGCGACAATGACCACTGCTGTTTCCACCGCTTTTCTACTCCAAATATTCTTTTCCGGCCTCTTCTACATGAACCTAGCGGCAGGTGAACCGGCATGCCAGCGTCAGCCTTAACCATCAGGATTGCCAGAGAGTTGCGTTTTGCTCCGCTTCCTCATAATTTGCCTATTGAATAAGCACTATTTGTAATGACTATTTTTTGAGCACATTGTGTCCAGCACCACTACACCACCAGAATCAACTGATTACCAAGGCATTTCAATCGGTCCCGTCCGCTTGCCCAATCGTGTCTTTCTGGCCCCGATGTCCGGCATCACCGATCTGCCGTTTCGCAAGCTGGCCCAGAGGCTTGGCGCCGGGCTCGTCGTGAGCGAGATGATCGCCAGTAAATCGCTTGCGAACAATGTGCGGGAGGTTTTGCAGCGCATGGAAAGAGGCAATGAGCGCCCCTTCGGCGTACAGCTCGCGGGACGCGAAGCGCGGTGGATGGAAGAGGGCGCACGGATTGCCGCTGACCGGGGCGCCGACATCATCGATATCAATATGGGCTGCCCGGCCAGACAGGTGACCCGGGGGCTGTCAGGGTCGGCGCTGATGCGCGACCTCGATCACGCGCTTGAACTGATAGAAGCAGTGGTTGGCGCAACGAACTTACCCGTGACGCTTAAAATGCGCATGGGGTGGGATCATGACAGCCTCAACGCCCCGGAGCTGGCGCGCCGGGCAGAGCAGGCCGGCATACAAATGATCACCGTGCATGGGCGTACCCGCTGTCAGTTCTTCAAGGGGCAGGCGGATTGGCGATTCGTTGCAAGGGTCAAAA
>CAYOEI010000112.1:0-5423 GCA_964402825.1 uncultured Hyphomicrobiaceae bacterium | reverse complement strand
GCCCTTGGGGCCGAGCGTAATCTTGACCGCGTTGGCCAGGATGTCGACGCCGCGCATCATGCGATCACGCGCGTCTGTTGAAAATTTTACTTCTTTTGCAGCCATTGCTGACTCCTACTGATCTTGGGGGTTATGTCGTTTTAACATTTGGCAACTTTAACAGTTGGCAGATGGCGCATCCGCGCCGGTCCGGTACATCTCGGCGGCTAATTCAGCACGCCCATGATGTCGGACTCTTTCATGATGAGCAGCTCGTCGCCATCAAGCTTGACTTCGGTACCCGACCATTTGCCGAACAGCACCTTGTCGCCAGACTTGACGTCGAGCGGCACAATCTTGCCGTCATCATCCCGGGCTCCGGGGCCAACGGCGATAACTTTGCCGGTTTGCGGTTTTTCCGCTGCGGTATCGGGAATGATGATCCCGCCTGCGGTTTTTAGATCCTCTTCGATGCGCTGGACTACAACGCGATCATGGAGTGGACGAAACTTCATGGATAGTCTCTCCGGTTTACTACTGATAGTGAGAATGAAATGTTCCAGCACATGCGTGAAGGAACGCCCTCTGTTAGCACTCAAAGATGGAGAGTGCTAACAGCCATTAAGGCCAGACGGTTCGATTGTCAAGCATGTGCGCTGCAGCATTGGCGCTAATTCATGGCCTAGGGTAAATGTATGCAGGCCCCCGAAAATCCGTTCATCCCAGACGAAAATCCACACAAAAGAAGGGCGGCGCTCTAACGGCCGCCGCCCTTGGCTCAAATTCAGTTTTCAAGGTCGAAACCTAGTTTTGTTTGCCAAACAAATAGTCATTGTCTTTGACAGTCGAGTGACAGGCGATGCAGCCCTTGTCTTTACCCTTCATTACACGGCCGGCGAGCATCATGCCCTTCGGGTTCGTGTGAAGCGATCCATCGGGCTTATATTTGACCCAGAACCAGTCATTATTGTCCTTGTCGTATCCGGCCTCACGCTTGAACATGACCGTGATGGCCTTGAGGAACTTGGCGCGGTCGCCCTTGACCGAATCTATGGAAACGCCCTTGCCGCCATAGTTGCGTTTCACAATGACCTTGCCCTTGTGACCGCCGACGGTGACTTCAGATGTAATGGCCTCGAGAATTGCGCCATGCGGGGCCTGGCCCTTGTAGGGCGTATCAGCCTTGGCGCCGGAGCCGGACAGACCGGCCTTTGCCATCGCCGCCCAAAGGTCCTTCGAGTAGTTGACGTTGGTATCGTCACAGCAATCTTTCATCATTTGACTATGGGCGGTACCCATTGTGAGACCGATGGCGACGACGCCAGTGGCAGCGGCGGTGAAACCGGCGCCGAACAATTTATGATATTTTGACATGCAATAAACCTCCTAAAGACATAGCCGAAGCGGTACGTGAAAATGCGAGCGCTTCGGAATGTCGCAGAATACGCATACGTATTCGTCCGTCCACGTCACCTTTCCACACAACTCTGTGATTGAAGTGTGAGGGTGAAGTCCCGGCAGTCGTTGAGGGCTCTCTGTGGACGGTGGGTAAAAGCGTGTTGCCCTGATGGGAGGAGTAATGAAAGATCAGGGTATCTGCGGCTAACTGATTCGCTGTTCATGACATATCGGCAAAACGCTAAATTGAGGCAAAACAATAAATTGGCAAATCGTTTCCGGAAGGTTCTTCTGGGGGTGGCGGTGCCATGCGCGATGGTGCTCACCGCAACGGCGTTTGCCACCGGTATTTATTTCCAGGGCGGGTTTGGGCTCGTCTCCTCGCTCATAGCCGGTATCACACTATTCCTCGTGATGATTTGCACGCAGGCCGCCTATATCAGTTCACAGCGCGCAGCCCAGGCGGTGGTGCGTCTGGGAGAACTGGAGGCAACTGTACATGGGGGTCTGGTCCAGGAGGACAGTGACGGGCGTCTGGAAGAGATGTCAGAAAAAGTCAGTCAGATTGACGGCATGGCCGCACGCATGGACAGGTTCGACGGCATGGCCGAGCGTATGGACAAGATTAACGCCATGTCAGACCGGATCGATCACCTGAATCACCAGATTGCGCGTGTCAGGCCGGAACGCTCGGATCTTGATTCTGGCAAGCTCAACCGCATTTCAGCCGAGGTCGACCGGCTTGACACCAGGTTTGAGGCTTTGCGGAGTCAGGTGCAAATCGAGTCCCGGGAGCGTTACGAAGAACTCAGCGCGGAAATGCAGATGCTTGAAACTCTGGTCAAGCAGATGGCTGAGACTATCGCCAGCTCTCAACAGGCCGCTCTGGCTGGCCCATCCATGCAGGAGCTTCCCGCGCCTGAACTGCCAGCGCCTGAACTTCCCGCGCCTGAACTGGCCGAGGTTTCTGAACTTGCCGGGGCGCCTGACCTGGAAGAGCAGGAATTTCTGCAGGACCAGCATGCAGAGGAGCCGGACGGCGGGGCGCGGAGGGAAGAAGATCCTCAGGCGGCCGCGGCCATGCAAACGCACGCTTCTGAGGCCGGGAATCAAAATAAGGCCACTCTGGAACCATTGCTCGAGGAAATTCCCCTGATCAATGAACTCCGGCAATCGATCGAGAGCAACCGCATTGAGCTCTACCTTCAGCCCATCATGACCCTGCCGCAGCGCCGGGTTCGCTATTACGAAGCCTTCACGCGCCTGCGCGATGAATCCGGCAGTCTTCTGATGCCGGGCGATTATATCTCCCTGGCGGAATCAGCCGGGATCATGTCGGTAATCGACAATGTCATGCTCTATCGCAGCGTACAGGTTTTGCGCCGGCTGGAGCAGCGTAGCGGCGCGCGCGGGGTTTTCTGCAACATCTCGGCGCATTCCTTGCTCGACCCGGAATTCTTCCCTGAATTCCTTTCGTTCATGGAACAGAACCAGGCCCTGTCGGAAAGCATGTATTTCGAATTTACCCAAAGCATGTTGAATCATGCGGGGCATGTGGAGCGGGAAAGTCTGGCGGCGCTTTCCGATCTCGGATTCCAGCTCTCGCTGGATCAGGTCACGAATCTCGATCTCGATTTTCAGGCTTTGCAAGCCTGCGGGTTCCGCTTTCTGAAGCTCGATGCCGATATATTGATAGATGGAATGAAACAGGTAAACGCGCAGATTCATGCAGCCGATATACGCAGCTATCTGGAGCGGTATGGAATAAAACTCATCATCTCCAAGATTGAGGACGAGCATTCGCTTGCCAGTGTGCTGAATTATAATATCAAGCTGGGGCAGGGCTTCTTGTTCTCAGAACCGCGGCCTGTCCGGCCGGAAGTTTTCGGCGATCCCGGCGACGCTGAAGCTGCAGCTTGAATCCCGTCTTCCATTGACGTGAGTGCGCCATGACACTATTCCACGCGCATCTGAACACGACATCCACGCGCATCTGAACACGACACCCACTCGCATATGAAAACTGCTCTCACCGCAATACCCATACTCTCATCAGTTGCGAATCTGTCTGAAAAATATCAGGCATGGCTGTGCGATATCTGGGGCGTGATGCACAACGGCATGCATCCGTTTGCAGGTGCAAGCGATGCGTGCGCCAGGTTCAGGGAACAAGGGGGCGTGGTCGTCCTCCTATCCAACTCACCGCGCCCGCAAGGAGCGGTTTCGCATCAACTGGCGCAGATCGGAGTGCCTGAAACCTGCTTTGATGCAGTTGTCACCTCAGGCGATGTCACGCAACAGATTCTGCTGGACCGCAGGAGCCAGTCTTTCTTTCATCTCGGGCCCGAGCGGGATAAAGCGATATATGATGGGCTGGGTATGCAGCCCGTTGAACTGGAAGCGGCGGATTATGTGCTGTGTTCGGGGTTGTATGATGCCCTGACCGAGACGCCGGCCGATTACGCCGATTTGTTCCAGGATTTGCGCACGCGAAAATTGCCGATGCTGTGCGCAAATCCCGATCTTCAGGTGGAGCGGGACGACAGGCTGATATATTGCGCTGGAGCGCTTGCGGCGGAATATGAGAGGCTTGGGGGGGAGGTGCTCTATACGGGCAAGCCGCACTTGCCGATCTACGAGCGCGCGCTGGAACGGATTTCAGATGTCAAAGGCGCACCCGTACCCCGTTCCAAAATCCTGTGTATTGGCGATGGTTTGAAAACCGATATTGCAGGCGCCGTTGCGGCCGGTATGGACTGTGTGTTTGTGGCCAGTGCGCTGCATGTCCAGGGTTCCGGCGAAGAAGACAATCTCGATCCAGCCGTGCTCGATGAATTATTCAGCGGCGCCAAGGTTTTACCTGTAGCGGCGTTAAAAAAACTGCAGTGGTAGGGATTTGCTCTAGGCCTTGAGAAGCGCGTCGACGTCAGCCTGACTCACACCCTTACCCGCATGGGCAGGGCCGTTGAGAAGCTGATCTTTTTTACGTTCCTGGAGCTTCATCGCTGGGGCCGAAACCGGAGCTTTGGTATCTTCAGCTCCAATAGCCGCAGCAAAGCGGCTTATGCGCTCATCGATATATTCAAGCGTCTCGACGACCTTGGATATGCGTTGTCCGGTCAGGTCCTGGAACGAGCAGGCTTCGAAAATGAGCATCATATTGTCATTGACAAGCTGTTGGTAGGCTTTGGAATCGCTGCTATCGGCATCCAGAACCGTTTCAGCGCACTCCATGATCTTTGTCGTCGCCTCTTCCGTTGATGAGATGACGGCGCTCAACTCCAGTCCCGCCTCGGGAATATGCTTTGAACGCATGTCGTTGGCCTGTAAGTGGCCAATTTCCGTTTTTGTTTTTTGAATATATTCCGCAATCTCGCGAAATTCCTTGTAAACGGCAGAATCCAGGGTGTCGACGAAGGATTTCATCGAGCGAATCGATGTTTCAGCAAGCGTCAAAACGTCAACCAGTGAAATGTCACTCTTTTTGCTTATGCCATCGGCGGCTTTAAGCACTTCTGCATGCTTTTTCGCAGACATACTACTATCCCTTGTCGTGGCTCGAGCTGAAATAATGACGATTCGCGCGAGCTAAAGTCTTGCGCAGTGTCTCTCGGGTGAACACCTACTCGCCGAATACGGCGTCGATTTTGGATTTCAAGGTCGCTGCGTTGAACGGCTTGACGATGTAATTGTTCACGCCGGCCTTCTTGGCGGCGATAACATTTTCCGTCTTCGATTCAGCCGTCACCATTATAAATGCTGTCCGGGCAAGACCTTCGTCCGTCCGCACTTCCTTCAGCAGCTCATAGCCGGTCATGGGCTCCATGTTCCAATCGGAAATTATGAGACCATATTTCCGCTGGTGCATCTTGGTGAGTGCCTCGGTGCCGTCCGCCGCATCGTCAACATCAGAAAAACCAAGCTGTTTCAAAAGATTACGGATAATCCGGATCATTGTTTTGTAGTCATCAACCACCAATACCGGCATTGAAAGATCAATCGCCATTTCGCTCTCCATCCCCCTAGTGGGCAAATTCTGCCAATCT
>CAYOEI010000111.1:0-5348 GCA_964402825.1 uncultured Hyphomicrobiaceae bacterium | reverse complement strand
CCCCAGTTCATAGGTAATGGACGTGTCGAAGATCACATAAATCAGATAAGCCAGCAGCGCCGCAATCAGTCCGCCGCTAACAGGTTCAGGAATATTGTAGTCCTGCAATATGGAGATTCTGCGGGTGAGAATGGTCCCGGTGAAAAAGACTATAATGCCGATTGTCAGGGCGAGAAAATCGTTGATCACGATGGATGAGGTCGCTTCGTTCATACCGCTCCTCCAGCTTGCGTCTCCAGCCACGCGGTACAGCACGCCTTGGTGAGATCGCGCACGCGCAGGATATAGGCCTGGCGCTCGGTGACCGAAATCACCCCGCGCGCATCAAGCAGATTAAACAGATGGCTTGCCTTGATACACTGGTCATAGGCCGGCAGCACGCATTCATGGTGCTTGCCCTCGCCGCGGTATCCGGCCTCCAGCAGCGCCTTGCATTCAGCTTCAGCGTCTCGGAAGTGGTTCAGCAAATTCTCGGTGTTGGCATATTCAAAATTATGCCGGGAATATTCCTGCTCGGCCTGAAGAAAAATGTCGCCATACGCGACCCGGGCGTCTCCCTCACCACCATTGAAATTGAGGTCATAAACATTGTCGACGCCTTGGCAATACATGGCCAGGCGCTCGAGGCCGTATGTCAGCTCACCCGACACAGGATCGCAGTCAAAACCGCCAACCTGCTGGAAGTAGGTGAACTGCGAAACTTCCATGCCATCGCACCAAACCTCCCACCCCAGGCCCCAGGCGCCGAGCGTCGGGCTCTCCCAGTCGTCTTCCACGAAGCGGATGTCGTGGTTCTCCGGATCAATGCCGATGGCGTAAAGAGAGTTGAGATAGAGATCCTGTATGTCCGGCGGGCTTGGCTTCAGGATCACCTGAAACTGGTAATAATGCTGCAGCCGGTTCGGGTTCTCGCCATAACGCCCATCGGTTGGACGGCGCGAGGGTTGCACATAGGCGGCCTTCCAGGGTTTGGGACCAAGCGAGCGCAATGTGGTCGCGGGATGAAACGTCCCGGCGCCAACCTCCATGTCATAGGGCTGGAGCAGCACACAGCCCTGCGCCGCCCAAAAGTGCTGGAGCACCAGGATCAGGTCCTGAAATGATTTATCCGGCCGCAAGGGGGCCGTCTCTGCCATGGCCATGTCTATTGCTCGAAGATTCGTCAATCGTTGAGGACTTGCTTACGCGGGCGGCCCTGCTACGCGCAACATTTTCTTTATGGGGATTTTATAAGTTTACAGGACCTGGAACGCCCTAGAGGCCAAAGCGTGACCATAGCGCGCGCGCTTCAACGGCCGAGATCAGATCGTCGGCAAAGCTCGGCGCAGTAAAATCCGCCCCCGCTTGATCATCAGATACTCCGGCAATAAAACCCCGCAAACGCCGCGTAAACAAACCCTTTTTAGGCGTCACAAGCTTCAGCCGTACATTCTTGCCGACAAGTTCGCGCATTTTTGTGCGCATATCCGAAATCCCGTCGATAAGCCCAAGTTCAACCGCTTTCTTGCCGGACCAGAATTCACCGGTGAACAGCGCATCGCCTGCTTTTTGTATGCGTTTACCGCGGCGTTCCTTCACCAGCTCAACAAAAGCTTCATGCACATCGCCCTGCAACTCCTTCAGGCGTGCAACTTCGTCCGGCTTTTCGGCTTGAAATGGATCGAGAGAAACCTTGCTCTCGCCCGCCGTATAGACCCGGCGTGAAATCCCGAGCCGCTTAATCACCTTGTCGAAACCAAAACCGGCAGCCACAACGCCAATTGATCCGACTATTGAGCTTGAATCAGCATAAATTTCATCACCCGCGAGCGCGATCAGATAGCCGCCCGATGCCGCAACATCCTCGGCGAAAACATAAACCGGCAACCCCTTTTCATCGGCCAAATCGCGAATACGCCGGTAGATCAGCGTTGACTGCACCGCAGCCCCGCCCGGAGAATTAATCTGGATGGCGACCGCTTTCGCTCCCTTCATTGAAAAGGCGCGATGAATTTGCCCGGCCAGGGTGGCCAGACTAAGCCCCGAGCGCAGCGGCGACGCCGCGCCAATGGGTCCGCTGAACCGGAGCACCGGCACAATCGGTCGCGATCTCGAAAACCATCTGATAAAGGGAATTTTCAAAGCTTCACCATTACGCAAAATACCTCGTCAGGCCTGTGCCGCGAGCTTAGTCCATACATAACCAGTACGGGCATATTATCAAGCGTGCCGGTTAATCCGGAGCCCGGCTCCGCCGCGCAATATAGTCTCCGCTTGTTTTGTGTAACTGCCATCGGCAGCATGCAACACCATGCCTGGCAGCAACTCAAGCGGCGCACGGCTGCCCTTGACGCCCTGCACCAGAACACGTTTTGCCGGGACGCCCTCCTTAGGAAAGAGTGGATAGACCAGCACTCCGCCAAAGCGCCCCTCAAACAGTGCGAGCAACTCACCCAGCGCCTCGGCCCGGTGAATTATCGTTACCGTTCCGCGCGGCGCGGCCATACTGGTGAGAAACCGCACCCACTTATCCAAATATCCGTCTTGCGCGATGTAGGCGCGCGCGATGGACGGGTCTGACCCCTCTCTCACTTCACCTTGGGTGAAAAACGGCGGATTGGCGGCGACGTGATCAAAACTCTCGCGCACCAGTCCGGCATCCTCAAGCTCTTGCGCCCCGCCGGTAATATCCGCCTCAATTATACGGCACCGGTCCTCAAAGGCGTTCAGACGGGCATTTTCCCGGGCAAGGGCCGCCAGCTCCGGTTGCACTTCAACGCCGATTATATGCGCGTCTTCAATCCTGGCGCAAATCGCAAGACTGGCGACGCCGGTGCCCATGCCGGCCTCCAGAACCCTCTGCGCTTTACCCGCGAGCGCCGGAACGGCGGCGGCCAGAAACAGCGCATCTATGGCCGTGCGCGGACCCGATAGAGGTTGCAAAATTGTGAGGCGTCCATTGAGAAAAGCGTTGCGCGTGGTCTTGGCCGGAAACTCAGTTCTGGCCGACAACATGATCAAGATCGGCCTCCTTTAGAATACGGCACGCCTGTGCCCACTCATCTTCCGCCACGAGCATACGCCGGGGCAACACGCCAAGCGAGCCCTCCATGATACTCATATAGCTGTCGGCAATCTGATGCACTACGCCTGCATCGGTCAATATTGCCTCAACAAATGACAGCAGAACCGCGTCATTGCTGCGAAACAATTCCTTCAATCGACAGACTCCCAATTATACCGTAGATGGACTGGCAAGGTCCCAGCCTTCGAACATGTGCGACAGCAAGGCTTGTCCAATCAGCTTGACCGCCGCCCGGTCAAAAAGAATATACTGGGGCCAGATTGAAGTACCAAGAGGGAGCCAACCTTGGGACAAGTGATTTCACTTGCGGGCGCCAGAGAACCAAAAGCCAGTCTGCAGCTTTTGTTCGATCTCGTCAGCGATGACATGGCGGGGGTTAACCGCATCATTATGGATAAGGCCCGCTCGGATGTGGATTTGATCCCCGAGCTTGCACGGCATCTGATTGATTCGGGCGGCAAGCGGCTGCGCCCCATGCTCACCCTCGCGTCAGCGCGCATGTGCGGCTATGAAGGCGGGGACCATGTGCAGCTGGCGGCCAGCGTCGAGTTCATGCACACCGCCACGCTGTTGCATGACGACGTCGTTGATGAAAGCGATCTGCGGCGCGGCAAGAAATCCGCGCGCATCCTGTGGGGCAATGAAGCCAGCGTCCTCGTCGGCGACTTCCTGCTCGGTCAGGCCTTCAAGATGATGGTCGATGTGGGTTCCCTGGAAGCCCTGCGCATTCTTTCAAACGCTGCTGCCGTGATTGCCGAGGGTGAAGTCATGCAGCTTATCGCCTCGAAGAATACCGAGACCAACGAGGATGAATATCTGGCGATCATCATCGCCAAGACGGCGGCGCTGTTTTCCGCCGCGGGGGAAGTCGGGGCGGTGCTTGCTGAACGGCCCAAGACGGAACAGGCGGCGCTGCGCTCCTATGGCAAGAATCTCGGCATCGCCTTTCAACTTCTCGATGACGTGCTGGACTATTCAGGAGATCAGGAGCAACTGGGGAAATCCGTCGGAGATGATTTCCGCGAGGGTAAAATCACCCTCCCCGTCGTTCTCTCTTTTCGCAGGGGCAACGATGAAAACCGGAAATTCTGGCGCCGCGTCCTGCAGGATGGTGATACCCGCGATGGCGATCTGGAAGAAGCGATCTCGCTTATCAGAAAATCCGGGGCAATCGAGAATACGGTTGAGCGCGCCCGCCACTACGGCTCTATCGCGCATGATGCGCTGGCGATCTTCCCCGATACCAACTACAAGGCCGCCCTGCTGGACACGGTGGCCTTCTGCATCGACCGGGCGCACTAGGTCAATCTGGTTGAGACCACCCACCAGCCGCGATGGGCGGCTCGCAGGCGATCCCTCGCTCCTGCTGCATGTCCGGCATTGGCGAATATTCCAAAACAGGTTGACCCGCTTCCAGACATCTGCGCCGCTTCACAACCCTCGGCGTGAGACAAAGCGGATAGAACATCGCCAATCACCGGCGCGAGCTTTATGGCTGGGCGCTGCAGATCGTTACCGTCTTTGGACATATGATCCAGAACCTCACCGGCAGATGAAAAGGACATCTGTCCAGGTACATCGGGTACAAAATCTTCATCAAGTGCGGGCGCTTCAAGGGCAGCATAAACATCACCCGCTGAGAGAGGGATACCTGGATTGACCAGCACAATATCGAGTGCCGGGAACTGCTCCAGGGGCACGAGTTTCTCGCCCCGTCCCAGCATCAGGGCGGCATGGGACATGAGGCATGCCAGAACATCCGATCCCAGCTGGCACGCCGCTTCTTCCATTAACCGCCCCGTAACAAGGCCCGGATTTGCCTTAGCCATCAAGCGCAATGCGGCGCCGGCGTCGGCCGACCCGCCGCCAAGACCCGCGGCCACCGGGAGATTTTTGTCCAGAATGAATGCACCGGCGGAAGCGCCCTCACAACGCTCTTTCAGGAAGCGGGCGGCCTGCAGTACGAGATTGTCCTCATCCAGATTTGCGCTAAACGCGCCCCTCAAAGCCAAGGTAAGTTCGTCACCCGGTTCAAGTTGAAGCGTGTCGCCAAGCTTTGTGAACGCTATGAGGCTGCTGAGTTCATGAAACCCGTCGCCGCGGCGTCCCAGAACTTTTAGCGTCAGATTGACTTTAGCTGATGCCGTCTCAATCAAGGGGGCCATGTGACTCCAGGGTCCTGACCCTAGTTGCCGGTCTTTTGCGAAGTCCCCGTTTGATCCGAGACGGCCTTGATCTTGTCTTCGACCTCCAGGCCAGTGGCGATCTTTTTCTTGATCCTGGT
>CAYOEI010000110.1:0-4859 GCA_964402825.1 uncultured Hyphomicrobiaceae bacterium | reverse complement strand
ACAGATGGTCGAGGGCTCAACCGATCAAATGGCAACAATCGATAAAATGCTGAAGACCGATCCGGGAAAAATCTACGCCACTCTGGCAAAAGCCTGCGGCCGGGTTTAAAAACCTGATTGCGCAAAGCATCAACCTGCATCAGCATCACTGCCGATGGTCAGCAGGCCAATGCTGAATCATATGTGCTGAATCACTTGCGCTGAATCACACGGGTGGAGGCCGCGGGCTGGTCATGCCGGAATTTATTCTCACCATCGACCAGGGGACCACGTCTTCGCGCGCCATCCTGTTCGACCGCGATTATACGATCCGGGCCGTATCCCAAAAAGAGTTCACCCAGCATTTTCCGCGATCGGGCTGGGTTGAACATGACGCGGATGAAATCTGGGAAACCGTCGTTTCCACATGCCGCGAGGCGATGGCGCAGGGACACGCCATCGCCGCCGATATTGCTGCCGCGGGTATTACCAATCAGCGCGAAACAACTGTAATCTGGGATCGGGAAACGGGCGCGCCCATTAGTAAGGCCATTGTCTGGCAGGACCGGCGCACATCCGATACCTGCACCGCCCTGAAGGACGCCGGCCAGGAACCGGTCGTCACTTCAAAAACCGGCCTGCTCCTTGACCCGTATTTTTCGGGCACCAAGATTGCCTGGCTGCTGGACAATATTGAGGGGGCCCGGGAGCGCGCGATGCGCGGTGAGCTTGCATTCGGGACCATCGATTGCTTTTTGATTTGGCGGCTGACCGGCGGGCGCGTCCACGCCACCGACGCCACCAATGCTTCGCGGACGCTGCTTTATAATATTCACGACGGCGCCTGGGATGACGAGCTACTCGACCTCCTGCGTGTGCCCCGTTCAATACTCCCCGGCGTGCTGGACAGCGCCGCAGCTTATGGTGAGGTCAGCGGCGATATCCTGGGCGGACCCATCGCCATACGCGGCGTGGCTGGCGACCAGCAGGCGGCTATGGTCGGCCAGGCCTGTTTCCAGCCAGGGATGATGAAGGCCACATATGGCACGGGGTGTTTCGCGCTCCTGAACACCGGCGCGCAGGCAGCAATGTCGAAAAGCCGAATGCTCACCACAATCGCCTATCAACTTGACGGCGTTCCCACCTACGCGCTGGAGGGGTCCATCTTCATCGCCGGGGCGGCGGTGCAATGGTTGCGCGACGGGCTGGGCATCATTGAACGCGCTGGTGAAACCGGCGCGATGGCGGCGAAGGCCGACCCGGCGCAAGATGTGTATCTGGTGCCCGCGTTCACCGGTCTGGGCGCGCCTTATTGGGATGCGGAAGCGCTCGGCGTGCTGAGCGGATTGACCCGGGCAACCGGGAGATGCGAATTGGCCCGGGCCGCACTCGAGGCTGTCTGCTTTCAAACGCGTGACCTGCTGGAAGCCATGGCAAGCGATTGGCCGGGCGCGGCCTCAAAGGACACGGTTCTGCGCGTCGATGGCGGCATGGTCGCCAGCGACTGGACCATGCAGTGCCTCGCCGATTTTCTGGCCGCCCCCGTTGAGCGTCCGCACAATCTGGAGACAACCGCGCTTGGCGCCGCCTGGCTGGCCGGCATGGGGTGCGGCTTTTATCCCGGGCTGGACGAGTTTGCCGCCGCCTGGCGTAGTGAACAGCGCTTTGAGCCCGTTATGAGCGATGCAGTCCGGAACGCCAAATATGCTGGCTGGAAGGACGCAGTCCGGCGCACCCTGACGCCATAAGTTTTTTTATCTTATGTCTTTTTATTCATGTAGTCAGTCAGTGTTTTTACGCCTGACTTGCTGACTTCAAGGCCGCATTTCGTGCGCCGCCAGAGGACGTCTTGCGCCGTTTGCGCCCATTCTTCATCGATCAGCCAATCAACTTCAGCAGCATAGAGAGCGCCACCAAAATGGCGTCCAAGGTCGGACTCTGAAGCCCCCTTCCCTAATATCTTGCGAACGTCTGTTCCGTGACGCCGCGCAAGCGCGGTGATGAAATCATTTTTGAAGCCCGGATAATCACGCGCCAGGCCGCGGGTGAATTCTTCGAAATCTTCAATCTCGCCGCCGGGCAGAGATCCCTCCTCGCTCCATGGCGCGCCGAGACCGGGGAAGGTTGCATCAAGACGGTCAACGACGCTCTCGGCCAGCTGCCGCGCCGTGGTCAGCTTGCCGCCAAAGATCGTGAGCAGCGGCGCCATATCCTCAGGCTGGTCAACCTCCAGCACGTAATCACGGGTAATCGAGGCCGGGTCGCTATGCCCATCGTCATAGAGCGGCCGGAGCCCTGCATAGCTCCACACAACATCGCCCGGATTGATCTGGCGCTCAAAATACCGGTTCACGGCATCGCAAAGATACGCGGTCTCCCGCGCCTCGATCTTGACCGGCCCGGCACCCTCTTCATGCACCTGCTCGGTGGTGCCAATCAGGGAATAGCGCCCCTCAAATGGAATGACAAAGACGATACGGTCATCATCATTCTGCAGCAAAAAGGCATGATCGCCCTCATGCAGCCTGGGCACCACGATATGGCTGCCCTTTATCAGGCTCAGATGCGCCTTTGTGGTGCTGCCGGTAACGCCGGTCAGCACCTCATGCGCCCAGGGCCCAGCTGCGTTGATCAGCACCCGGGCCTGGATGTCAAATGCCGTTCCGTCCTGTTGAACCAGGCTCGCACGCCAGAGCCGCCCATCGCGCCGCGCGGCGGTGCAGCGGGTTCGAGGCAAAACCCCCGCACCAAGACGAACCGCATCGCGCGCCGCCAGAACCACCATGCGGGCATCGTCCACCCAACAGTCGGAATAGGCGAAACCACGTGTGATCTCCGGTTTGAGGAGTTGCGCATAAGGCCCGGCCGTCAAATCCATGACCGCGCAGTGCGGCTGGGTGTTGTTGCGGCTGAGATGGTCGTAGAGCCACAGACCGATGCGGACCAGCCACACAGGCCGGCTGCCCCTGACATGCGGCAGGATAAAGCGCATCGGCCGGATTATATGGCGCGCATTGCGCAGCAGAATCTCCCGCTCACGCAGCGATTTGCGCACCAGCGAGAAGTCATAATGCTCGAGGTAGCGCAAGCCTCCGTGGATCAGTTTACTGGATGCCGAGGACGTGCCGCTGGCGAGGTCATCTTTCTCGGCCAACAAAACAGAGAGGCCGCGCCCGGCCGCGTCACGCGCAACCATCGCACCGTTAATGCCGCCCCCGATGACGAGGATATCGTAAATCGCGTCCTTCACGCCGCCCTTGCTGGCACGTCGCCTTTGCTGGATTTGCCGTGGCCACGCTATTGATGCTATTTGCCGGGCCGCGACCAGTACGTTTACGAAGGATGATAATTCGATGTCAACCAAGTTGAGACCCTTGACGGAGTTCCCCGCAGATGCGCGACGATCCGTCAGAATTGTGCTGTTTGACATTGACGAAACCCTGACCACCGAAGGACGGCTTACCGCGGAGGCCTACGGAGCACTTGAAGATTTGCAAAATGCTGGTCTGCTGACGGTGCCGATCACCGGGCGGCCCGCCGGTTGGTGTGATCATTTTGCGCGCATGTGGCCAATCGACGGCGTAGTCGGCGAAAATGGCGCATTCTATTACCGCTTCGATCGATCGGCGCAGCGCATGATCACCCACTATGCGGCAAGCGAAGCCACGCGCACCGCAAATCGCCTGCGACTTGAAGAACTTGGCCGCAACATTCTCACCGAAGTGCCCGGCGCGAGGCTCTCCAGCGACCAGTTTTGCCGCGAAGCAGACCTGGCAATTGATTTTCGCGAGGACGTGCCGCCGCTTGGCGCGGGCGAAATCAAGCGCATCGTCCAGCTGTTCGAGGAGGCCGGCGCCAGGGCCAAGGTCAGCTCGATCCACGTCAATGGCTGGTTCGGCGACTACGACAAACTAACAATGACCAAAACATTCCTGACTGAGGTATTTGGCATAGACCCGGAAAGGGACAATGGAAGCGTCGTGTTTGCCGGCGATTCTCCGAACGATGCGCCAATGTTCGATTTTTTCAAGAATGCGGTCGGCGTCGCCAATGTAATGGATTTCGCAGGCCGTCTCGATGCCGAACCCGCTTATGTCACGACAGCGCGATCGGGAGCTGGATTTGCCGAACTCGCCCGGTTCTTGCTCACTAACAGGCGAAGCCGGGATGAGTGAGGCGGAGGCAAATCACATCTCCATAGCCACGACAAACAGGTACTATCAAAAGTAGCTCTTTATAATATTCGGGGGTCTTTGTAATAATTAAGCTGCACGAAAAGTGCAGGTCTGAAAAAAAGCGATGCTGAAACCGAATTCATCATCGTAAAAAAATATCTGCCAACAGGGAGTTCATTATGAGTTTTTTACTTACATCACGGCGATTCCTGTCCGCCGGGTTTCTCGCGACGGGCGCCATAGCGTTTGTGCTTGCTAGCGCAAGTCCGGTTTCCGCCGCCTGCAAGAACCGCGGCGATCTGGACAAACGCTATTGCGACGAAAATGGCGATATGGTCGCCGACACGCCAACGGATCCTTCCAAATTGCTCGACCCGGACACGCTGGTGTTTTCCTATACGCCGGTCGAAGACCCGTCGGTCTATGAGAACGTGTTTACCGAGTTCATGGCCTATCTCGCCAAGAAGACCGGCAAGAAAGTGAAATGGTACGGCGCCGAATCCTACGCCGCCCAGGTCGAGGCCATGCGTTCGGGCCGTCTGCACATTGCCGGAATTTCCACCGGGCCGACGGTATTCGGCGTCAACCTCGCCGGCTACGTCCCCTTTTCCATCATGGGAAAGAAGGGAAAGATATTCGGCTATAGGCTGCAACTCATCACCCACAAAAGCACCGATATCCGTAGTGTGAAGGACCTCAAGGGCC
>CAYOEI010000109.1:0-10113 GCA_964402825.1 uncultured Hyphomicrobiaceae bacterium | reverse complement strand
ACCAGAACTGGACGGACATTCGCTGAAACTATTTGTACAGGCGCTTGCTGCGTTTGGCCTTGAGGGCGCGCTGCGGCCGTTGGAGCATTCGGTTGCGGAACTTGAGTCTGAGCCCGAAGCGCCTGTGATTGCGATGGGGGTAACTCAGGCGCCCGCTGAACGCTCACCTGCCCATTGGAAGATGGTGTTTGCACCAGGTTGGCTTGCGGCGGAAGCGTTTGTGGAGTTTGCCCCGGCAGAGATTGCGGTGACGCTGCTTGAGGAGCCTGCCCATGCGCTGGTTGAGTCGCTGGCGCGGGCGCATTAGCTGGCGCGGGCGCGGGCGCAGTTTGGAGCAATACGGTCAACCGCGCATTGTGACCTGAACCCTGCACCAGCAACTGAATAAGCGTGCCCGGTTGCAGCTGGACTGACAGCGCCGCGTCAACGAGCTGTCCGCCAATTGCCAGCTGTGTTGTGCCGTTTGCGCCCCCGCCAGCCACACGCGCCTCGACCACCTGCCCCGGGCGTAGCGCCTGTGCCAGCGTTTGCGCCGCGTTTTGCGGGAGCGGTTGAGCAGTATTGCCCTGTACGGAAATTGCCACGCGAAACCCTTGTGCAATCCTTCAAGGTGCACGCGCACCCGTTCAGGCCCAATGCTCGACTATTATGGTTAATACAAGCTAACCATTTGCCGCCAGCCTTCCCCAAACTCAGGAGTTTGAGTAAGCTGTGACGTGTCCAACTAACACCGCCATCATCACCACATGCAGCACAAGACCATAGACCTGGAGACATTTCTGGAGGATTTGCCGACAACCGCAGCGGCCAATGCAAAGGCAGCCGCCGCGCGCATTGATGAGCTTGAGAGAGCCGCACAGCGCATTGGCAAATCGGACCGGCACTATTTCATTGCCTTCGCGATAACCGGTGTGCTGGCCCTGATTGCCGCTTATATGACATTGGGCGGCTATGCACTGTTCAAAGGAGGGTATGGCGCACTGGGTGATTTCGCCGTGCTGCTCATGGCCGGCGGATTCCCTCTGATGATCCTCATTTATTCGTTACACATGCGCGAGCGCACCAGACTCGACCAGAAAAAATTCAAAATCATCGAAACCTATTTCATGCCCTATAACGGGATATATTTTTCGCCCGGCCCCGGACGTAGCACGGGCACTGTCAGCATCGCCTCGGCGAACACGCGCCGTAAACCAAACACGAAAGACATGAGGCGGGCTGGAATGCACTGGTAGAGCGTGCGGCTGAGCAGAATTACATCGTTCCCTTGGGTTCTTCGACGCATGTCCCTTCACCATCCGACCATACCCAGTTGTCCGGGCATAGAATGTCATGGTTGCAGGCATAGGCCGCACCAACTGAAAGGACGGATAACGCCGTCAGCACAAACAATGCAAAAACGTGTCTCATGATTGAACCCCGTGCTCAATATCTGCAACTCCACCTTCAATAAGAGCCTCAGACCACAAAATTTCAAGAGGAGATGCCAAATCCGGTGCAAATCCTGCAATACACGATATGCCAACTAACCTGGCCTCCATGACTCTGTTCGAACAGCCTCAAGCCGGCGCGCAATCTTCCTGGCGGCAGCGGTTCATAACCGGTACGCGGCGTTGCCGCGCCGATGGCCTTGAGCGCTTTCAGGAATGCAACGCCGTTGCCATAGTCCACAATGAGGGTTTCCTGCTCCACCACAGCGGGGAGCTTCGGCATCGTGATCAGCCCATGGCGCAGACCGCATGCATCAAGTGCGCCGCGCCATTCAGGAAAGCTGTCCGGTCCGATTGTCGCAAAGAGCAAATACCCGCCAGGCTTCAGCAATGCTTTCAGGCGGTGCAACCCCTCAACCGGATTGGCGAACCATTGCAAAGTCATCGTCAGGGCGATGAGATCGAACCCCGCACCACAATCGGGCGCTTCTCCGTCCATAACCGCATACCGGCATGGATTTATCTCTGCGCCTTCCATTCGCGTCCGGCATTGCGCAACCATTTCCGGGGCGAGGTCGGTGATGAGAAAATCGCCATGCGGGTAGCGCTCAAACAGACGCCGCGTCAGGAATCCTGTCCCGCATCCAATCTCAAGAATTTTTGGCCGTTCAAGTTCCGGCAACAGCCGCGCCAGCTTTTCAGCGATATCAGCCTGCAGGGACGCATTCTGCTCATAGCCCTGCGCCCGCGCCGCGAATGCTTCGGCGACCTTCGCGTTACGGGGCGATGTCATCTGCAAACTTGTTGATATGCTCCGCGCACCACTCCGGGTGGGTCAGCGGTAACAGATGACCACCCTCGTCACGCCAATGCAGCTCCGCTACCCCGCCGCCCCAGATAGCTTCGGTCATTTGTTCGCGGACAATACGGTCATCCCTGGCGGCAAAAGCCAGAACCGGCGCTCCGAGATTTTTCAACTCCTCGCCCGCATCCCACGTCGAAATCCAGTCAAGCCCGCCGCGCAGGCCACCGAAATCGGGATCACCTTCAAGCTCATTTCCGGCAAATCCGGCATTTTTCCAGAAATTTTTCATTTGCGCATGCGGGTCTGTGAGCATCCCCTCGCGCATGGCATCCAGCACGTCCTTGGGCACATATTTATGCAGACAATCGAACCCTGCGATACTCACCAGCCCGCGTATGGGCCGGGGACCGTGTTTGAGCAGCCACATAACGCCAAAAGAATGGCCAATACAGAGCGAATCGGCAGGCATGTCGTTCGATGCTCTGGGGCCGCTGCGCATGAACCCAAGATCGATGCGATGGATGTCATGGCCGTCCAGATGCGGGATAAGTTTGTCCCAGACGCCAGAATGAAATCCCCACCCATGTACCAATACTAATTTCATACCATGTTCACGCGCTGCCCCGCTGCCATATCCGCGAGGATCTCAAGAAGTTCATCCACCTGCCTACTAGTATGCACGGCGGAAAAAGCAAACCGTAATCGTGCTGTTCCATCGGGAACGGTCGGCGGCCGGATTGCCGCCGCCCAGTAACCGGCACGCGCCAGCCGCTCACTCAAGTCAAGCGCCGCGCCGGTTTCTCCGATTATCACGGGTACGATTTGCGTTGCCGATGCGCCGGTATCAAAGCCAAGGGCGCGTACTCCATTGCGGAAGCGCTCTGCCAGCCCCGCTACATGGACCCGCTCGGCATCGAGTGCTGGCAACAGATCAAGACTGGCATCAATTGCGCCCAGAACCGGCGGCGGCAGGGCGGTTGAGTAAATCAGTCCGCTACAGCGGTTCACCAGATAGTCCTTGATATTTTTGGAGCACGCCACATAAGCGCCGTAGCTTCCCAGCGCCTTTGAGAAGGTGCCGATGACAATATCCGACCCTTCGCTTAAGCCCTTACCCCCTTCACCCAGCACCCCGGTTGCATGGGCATCGTCACAGATGAGCGTTGCGCCATGTGCGCTGGCGAGTTCGGCAATCTCCTCCATTGGGGCCACATCGCCATCCATGGAGAACACGCTTTCAGTGAGAATGAATTTGGGCTGGGTTGCCCTTTCAAACTTCGCCAGCAGAGTTACCAGGTGCTTCATGTCGCAATGACGGTAGCGATGCTGGTGAATACCCGCGGCCTGACACCCGAAATGCATGCTGGCGTGATTCAGACGGTCGCTGAAAACAAGCGGCTCGGCGCCCAGCACTTTTTTGTCCAGCACCGCCTGAAGAACGGCCGCGTTGGTTTGAAAGCCCGAAGCCATGACGAGGGCCGAGGCAAAGCCTTTCAGGGAAGCGACCTTGCGCTCTATTCCCTCGAACAGCTCCAGATTACCAGTCACCAGCCGCGATGCGCCGGCGCCGGTTCCATATTGCTGCGTCCATTCACTGGCTCGCGAAATGAGTTCGCGGCGGCGAGACAATCCCAGATAATCATTGCCGGAAAAATTGACGTAAGGTTCTCCGCCATATGTCACACAGCCCGGTTCACCCACCCCTGCCTGGTTTAGCTCACGCAACAGGCCAGAATTCTTACGCTCATCCAGCCAGGCGCGATAGCAGCTTTCGTTTCCATCCATGTTCTTGTATTACCGGAGCGTCGGGACCCCGGCAATCTCACTCAGCTCGATAAAATCAGGCCCATGTCAATTATCAGCGAAAATGAAACTAACAACGGCGCCGGTCATTGGCCGGTGGAGCCGCGTCACGACTGGAGCGTCGACGAAATTCTGACGATCCTCAAAACTCCCCTAATCGAACTTGTCCATCGCGCGCAAGTCACTCACCGCGAATGGCATGAAGAAGGCACGGTCCAGCTGGCAAGCCTGATGTCCATCAAAACCGGCGGCTGCCCCGAGGACTGCAAATACTGTCCGCAATCGGCCCACTACGCCAAGAACACGAAGCTTGAAAAAGAGCGGTTGGTAAATGTCGATATCGTATTGGCGTCGGCGCGCAGCGCGAAAGAAGCCGGTGCCACACGGTTTTGCATGGGGGCCGCCTGGCGCGAAGTACGCGACGGGGCGGAATTCGACCAGGTTCTGGAAATGGTTTCTGGCGTACGCGAAATGGGGATGGAAGCCTGCGTGACGCTCGGGATGCTCAATCAGGATCAGGCTGACCGGCTGGCAAAAGCAGGTCTCACCGCCTACAACCACAATCTCGACACCTCCCCGGAATTTTACAGCGAGATCATCACAACCCGTACCTATCAGGACCGGATTGATACGATTGCTCACGTCAGAGAAGCCGGCATCACCGTGTGCAGCGGCGGCATAATCGGCATGGGCGAGAGCGACCGCGACCGCGCTCATCTGCTGCAGATCCTTGCCAGCATGGACCCGCATCCTGAAAGCGTGCCGATCAATTCCCTGGTGGCCGTTCCCGGTACGCCGCTCGAAGCGCTTGAACCGGTTGAACCAATGGAGATGGTGCGCATGATCGCCACGGCGCGCATCGTCATGCCGAAATCGAGAGTGAGACTTTCCGCCGGGCGCCAGGCCCTTTCGAAGGAAACGCAGATATTGTGCCTCATGGCCGGCGCCAATTCGATTTTTTATGGTGAGAAATTGCTGACCACCCCAAACCCGGACACGGAGCAAGATATCGCGATGATCCGTGAAGCGGGTTTACGGGTTCTCGAAGCAGAGGCAACTTAAGGATAACTCCATGTCACGCATCGTCTATGTGAACGGCGAATATGTCCCTGAAGAAGAGGCGAAGATTTCCATATTCGACCGCGCCTTCCTGTTTGCCGACGGCATTTATGAAGTGACCGCCGTTCTCGATGGGAAACTGGTGGATTATGAGCCGCACATGGAGCGTCTGCACCGCTCGTTGCGGGAACTCGACATGGCGCAGCCCATTTCCGATGCAGAGCTGAAAGAGATGCACTTGCAGCTTATGACGCGTAACAACATCACCGAAGGGTTGATCTACATGCAGATCACCCGCGGCGTAGCCGAGCGCGATTTCTCATATCCCGAGAATGCCAAACAGACTGTTGTCGCCTTCACACAACTCAAGGAACTCTTCGATCCGCCAGCGGCAAAAACGGGCATCAGGATCATCACCATTCCCGATATCCGCTGGCTGCGCCGTGACATCAAAACCACCGGCATGCTGGCTCAGGCCATGGGCAAACAGGCCGCGAAAGAGGCTGGCGTCAATGATGCCTGGATGGTTGAGGACGGGCATGTGACCGAAGGTACCTCGAGCACCGCCTTTATCGTGGTGGACGAAAACCGCCTGATTACCCGTCCCCTGTCGAATGCTGTCCTGCCCGGCATTACCCGGCGCATGATCCTTAAACTCGCTGAATCCGGAGTCATCACCGTTGAGGAACGCATGTTTACGGTTGATGAGGCCAAATCCGCCTCGGAAGCTTTTCTCACCAGCGCTTCCAGTTTCGTCATGCCCATTGTCGAGATTGATGGC
Source organism: uncultured Hyphomicrobiaceae bacterium (assembly GCA_964402825.1). Classification (GTDB taxonomy): domain Bacteria; phylum Pseudomonadota; class Alphaproteobacteria; order Rhizobiales; family Methyloligellaceae; genus UBA2767. The sequence continues at coordinate 4,235 of CAYOEI010000109.1, read as the reverse complement.
GCCATGGTCGGTGGCGGTCAGCCCGGCCCGGTATCACGCAAGCTGCGCGAGATGTATATCTCAGAGGCCGGAAAAGAATAATGACCGAGCCGGTACAACCGGCAACCATTCGTTAACCATATCCGCGTATGAATATTACTCAGCGGAATGCTATTGCAGACCGCGATACATGACCCCCCTGATACGTTACGACTGCAACAGTTGGTCCGGTGCCCCCCAGCACCGGACCGCACTGGTTTTAAGCAGCCTTAACTGCATGAAAGACGCCGTGTCGCCAGAGCGGGTCACATGTTGGCACAAAGCCGTGAAGCATCCTTTCTCCGCCTTCTTGATCTTCCCATATCGGCGCTACAGGACGGAATGATCACAAATGCACTCTGTCCATCAGAACTCATCAGGGAGAGGAAGAAATCAATGAAACATACAGCGATGTTCGTCACGGCGCTCAGCGGCGCAGTATATCTCGCATCGGGTATAATCTCACCGGCTTCAGCGGCTATCCAATGCAAGGGCAATCTTCAGTATAACTCAGCAGTCAACGGATGGATCGAGTCCTCATATTGCGGCGACAATCTTATCGCCTCCGTCGCGCGGTCCCACGGCATGAAGGTGTCGAACAGAGAGGTTCGCCTTAATCCGAGCACCAAGGAGGAAGCCTGCCAGTTCGCTGGAAGCGATATTCGTATTCAGGATCTGTGCGCGGGCGATTTGCCCGGAGACCAAAACGGCAGTAGCCGGTCCTAGCGCGTTTCTGATTTTAACTGAAATATCCCAGCCATCTGCTCTCCTGAGCGCTGGTGGCTGGGCAATATTCTTCTGCGGGTTTTACAGATAAAGTTTGAAGCCCACATGGGTGGACTGGAACCCGAGCTGTTCATAAAATCGAATTGCGTCGGTGCGTTGATTGTTGCTGGTCAACTGCACGATTTTACACTTTTTTTCACGGGCAATATTAATGGCATAATTCATTATGTCGCGGCCTAGCCCCTGCCCCTGATGGCTGTCCGCTATGCGGACAGCCTCAATGAGTGCGCGCCGCCCGCCCTCAAAACTCAGATTGGCGATGAAGGTAACCTGCAAACACCCGATCACGACTCCGCCGTCTTCGGCCACAAACACCATATTGTTCGGGTCGGAGTCGATCTCGGTGAATGCTTGCTCATAGGCGCGCAGGCCCCCTTGGCCCGTTGCCCCCCCCGATTCGCGCGAGGCCCCCAAAGGATCATCCGCCAGCAGGGCTACGATCCCGGCCAAATCACCTTTACGGGCCAACCTGAAAGTAACGGCGCTCATGATTTCTCCAGACTCACCTTTTTCACGATGAGTCCTGAAGCCAGATGTTCATCGACGCTGAATCATTCATATCACCTGAATAATTCAACTCTTCCGCCAGACTTTTTCGATCCGAAAGACTGCTGTCCAAATCCAGCAGCTTCATCAAATCAACAATTGAGATTTTCCAGTTGAGCTTTTGCTTGTTTGCCGCGGCGAGCCCATCCAGGATGGCCGCAACATCAACTTCGCCACCCGGCGCAGCAGCCGTGTCAGACGCATCAGCTCCCGATGACTCCGGCGTTGCCGCCTCGGCTGGAGATCCAAAAATCGCATCCATAATATTTCCGAAAATGCCCATAAGACACCCCAAATGTTCATTGATCCAATAGGACTATATCAACATATTTTATAGATGGTCTCGAGCAAAAACGGCTTGATCGTTCCGGGCCGGGCAAAGTCCTGTATGTCAACAAGCCGGTCTCCCGGGCGAAATGGTTCCGAGGGAATTATACGGGCTGATTGCGGGTCAAACACCGGTAGCGGCCTGGGTCGAGGGCCATGAGATAGGAACCCGAAATTGTGGGGGTTACATGTGTATGGAAGACAGGCTCGTGTGGCTGGAGTTTATAACCCTGTACTCTCCTTAGAAGACCGGAAACACACCTGAAGCTCATAAGATGCCGGTTAATTAAACAATGCCGCCAAAGGGACCATTCCAATGGCGGTGCAATGTGAGTACCATTGCCATGTAAATGTGAGTACCATTGCCATGTATTTGAAACTTATCTGGGAAATGCGGGCTAAACCAATGCGCGTTCCTCAAATCATGGGTAAATGGCATAAAGCGCTTGCGGTGCTTGTAACGGCCATATTCGTCGTGAGCTGCGCTTCGTCTGGCCCCCGCATGGCCGTTCCGGAAGATTTGATTAGTCAGGCCTCGGTTACCGGCCTGACCCGAATACGGTTCTGGGGTGACCAGTCGCCACCCAACCTAAATGAGATTATCAAAGAAAAATTTGCGCAGATGAGAGCCTCCAGGCCCAAGATGGTCAAGGCAGGTGCGCGGCCCACTCTGAACTTCTTGGCGATTTCAGGTGGAGGCTCTGATGGTGCATTTGGCGCCGGGCTGCTCTCGGGGTGGAGCGCTAGAGGTACGCGACCCGAGTTTGAAATCGTAACCGGTATTAGCACGGGCGCTCTCATCGCACCGTTTGCCTTTTTGGGTAAGCGCTACGACCCGGTGATCAAAGAGATCTACACCAGGTACACGACTAAAGATTTTCTCATAAAACGTCCGTTAAAGGGGCTTGTGGGAGGCCAGGCACTGGCCAGTAGCGCGCCCTTCCAGCGCCTGATTGCGAAATATGTCACCACAGCCCTCATGGCTGAGATCGCCAAGGAAAATAACCGGGGCCGCCGGCTTCTCATCGGCACCACCAATCTGGATGCGCAACGGCCCGTGATTTGGGATGCTGGCAAAATTGCAGCCAGCGGCCACCCGCAGGCGCTGGATTTGCTCCGGAAAATATTTCTGGCATCCGCCTCTATTCCTGGCGCTTTCCCGCCAGTCTTTATTGATGTGACCGCTGACGGTAAAGTTTTTCAGGAAATGCATGTGGATGGCGGCACCACGACTCAGGTCTTCCTGATGCCCAGTCAACTCATGGTAAAGGATATTGATAGGAAAACCCGCGTCCGGGCCAGGCGCACTGTCTATGTCATCAGAAATGGCCGGCTAAACCCGGAGACATCGCCTGTCCCCGACCGGACACTCTCAATCGCATCACGCTCTATTTCCACTCTGATCAAGAACCAGGGAAACGGAGACCTCTACCGTCTTCATTCCTTCTCGCGACGAAACAATATGCGCTTCAAGCTCGCCTATATACCGGCTGACTTCAAAAACACGAGTGCCGAGGTGTTCGATAAGGTTTATATGAATAAGCTCTTCGACCTCGGCTACCAGCTGGGCCGCTCAGGATACAAGTGGCAGACCACACCGCCCGGTTATTAGCCGGTGCGGAGAAAATTCTCTCAAAATAGTGACAGGCTGAATTCCATGATGCCGTTGACGACGAGAACGGTAAATATTGCCAGGGCGGCAAACGCAATACCCAGTCCAATGGCAAGCCATTTCCAAGGGTTTTTCATCCCTGCGTAACCCGGCGCCAAGCGCGCAAAGACCTAATCATCTCAGATTGATCGAAAGGCCGCCAAGAGAAAGATTGAGATCCAGGCCAACCTGCTTGCCGCGTACTTTGAGTACAACACCACGAGAATTTTTTAAGCTTGCGACCTTTCCTCCGCCGACAAAAGCAACACTTGCCGTGACGGCGCTGTACGTACCCTGGATGTCTGCGGGATTAGTGAGGTTGTAGACCTCGCCATGCAGTTGCGCCTTGGATATACCGATCGTGAGGCCAAGACTGATGCCGCCAATATCGATAGGATAGCTCCTACCTTGATAGAAAAGGGTGCCGCTCCCGCCACCAGCGCCAACAATAAAGCCCGCCTTGAAGACCCCGAATTCGATGGTGCCTGACGGAGTTTGTGCGGCTGCGGGTGCAGTGAAAGAAAGTGCCGCAACCAGTGCAAGTGCGGCCAAGGCCATTAAGCGATGGGGTTTGAACACAAATAACTCCTTCCTTTGTTGTTGTTCGCAAGTGTTGTTGTTCGCAAGACGGCGCGCCGCCCATTGAGTATCTAATCATGCATTGAAAGAATATGTCATATCAGCCGCCATTGCCCACAAAAAATGCGATTGAGGAATATTCACACCGTGATGGTGTTGCATGTGCTCGCCGCTCTATGTGACACCGTGGCAAAACTATTGCTGAAGGAAGAGCTAAAATTTCCTTCGAACGCCAGCTGTAACCATGTTTGATCCGCAGTGGTTACATCCGAACAATCCATACACGCCGGAGCGGTGATGCAGGCGTAAAACGCCCTCCCACTGTTTG
>CAYOEI010000108.1:0-3761 GCA_964402825.1 uncultured Hyphomicrobiaceae bacterium | reverse complement strand
CGACGACGCCGTGCCTATGGCGCTGGTCAGCAGGTGTTCGGTATAGCGCAGAAGTTGCGTATCGGCCTCGGCCTTGGGATGAAGCTCTTCGGTCAAAGTGGAGGCATATTCCTCGAAGGAGCGCTGTGCGCGCTCTTCGCCCACATAGCGGCCTGCCGTATTCTGTAGTTCTTCCACCGTGATCGATGTCCGCCACAGGTGAAAACCCTGGGTTTGGGGGCGCACCAGCTCATCCTGGATGAAGATATTCGCCTGCAGGCGCTCAATCGGTTCAGGCTCTTTCAGGAGAGACACCGTGACATAAGCGACGATGTTAAACAGCATGCTCCAGAAAACGCCGTGCGGAATGGGCTCGAAATCAATATTGAACAGCACCTGAGGCCGCAGCAGGTGAATGCCGAACGGTCCATTCACAAGGATGTCGCTGGCGAGCAAACCGGCATTGACAAAGACCGGCAGGAGCAGCGTGTAAGCCCAGATGGCGAACCCGGCGAGGATGCCGGCAATGGCGCCACGGGCCGTTGCGCGGCGCCACACGAGACCGCCAAAAAAAGCCGGAGCGAATTGAGCTATTGCGGAAAAAGACAAAAGGCCAATCGAGGCCAGCGCAACCGAGTCGCCAATCAAGCGGTAAAACATGTAGCCGAGAATGAGAATGCCGAATATGGCCGAGCGGCGGATATTGAGGAGCAGGGTGCTTACATCCTCGCGCTCGGTGACATCAAGCAGGCGGCGGCGCAGGAGCAGCGGTACCACCAGATCATTCGAGACCATGATCGACAGCGCCACCGTGGCGACGATAACCATGGCTGTTGCCGCCGACAGTCCGCCGATAAAGGCGGCAAGCGTTACGAACTGGTTGCCGGCGGACAGCGGCAGCGCCAGCACGAACATGTCGGCCGATACTTCTTGTTCAGGGAAGGTAAGCAATCCGGCGACCGCGATGGGGACCACGAACAGATTGATGGCAATGAGGTAAAGCGGGAACAGCCAGGCGGCGCGGCGAATCTCGCTCTCCGAATTGTTCTCCACCACAGCGACATGGAACTGGCGCGGCAGCAGGATAATGCATACCATCGACAGGAAAGTTACCGTAATCCAGGCGCCGCCATTAAAACTGCCGGAAAACAGTTGCTTGATTTCATTGCTTTGTGAGGCGCGTTCCATAAGCGGGCCGATGCCGCCGAACATCTCAAAGGTGATGTAGGCTCCGACCAGCAGAAACGCGAGGATCTTCACCACCGACTCGGTGGCGATGGCGAGCATCAACCCTTCCTGATGTTCGGTGGCGTCGATGTGGCGCGTGCCGAACAGGATTGCAAATGCCGCCATGGAAACCGCAACGATGAAGGCCACGTCTCCCAGCGGACCCATTGTATGCACGTGATTAAGCACGCTACTCGCCGGATCGATCAGAGTGGTCACGGAGTTGGCCACGGCTTTGAGCTGCAGGGCGATATAAGGCAGTGTGCCGGCCACGGCAATCACCGTGACAAGGGCTGCCAGCGTTGGGTTCTTGCCATAGCGCGCGGCGATGAAGTCGGCGATTGAGGTGATGTTTTGCGTCTTCGAGATTTGGATGATGCGGCGCAGAAGCGGCCAGCCCACGGCAAACATGATGATCGGCCCCAGATAGACCGGGATGAAATTATACCCCGTGGTGGCCGACAAGCCGACGCTGCCGAAGAAGGTCCAGGATGTGCAATAGACCGCGAGTGACAGCGCATAAATGGCGGGGCGGCCCATGATGGACCGGTCTGGCCTGGCCTGGCGATCACCGAAATAGGCGACGCCAAACAGAAAGCCCATGTAGGCCAGGGCAGAGGTAATGATGATCCAGCCGTCAATCATACGCGTTTTGCCAACTTTTCCCGCGGACTCCGGTCTGCACACAGTTTACAGAGAGTTAGCGTCTACGGCGAGTCATGCTGGACTGGCGTGGTTTATGATCGCAATTTTTTGGTCCTGCTGACGTGCATTTGGAGCACACTGCCATTGGCTGCGATGACCTGAAGGGGGGAAGTTTCGAAACCCTGAAAGCGGCGAAAGACGCTGGAGCGGTAACGCTCAATGTTGGGCTGTTCATCAACGCCATCATCAGCTTTGTGATCGTCACCTTTGCGCTGTTCATGCTGATCAAGGCTATGAACACGCTCAAAAAGGAAGAAGAAGAGGCCCCCGCCGAACCCGAAGAGCCGCCGCGCGGTGTGCAACTGCTTGAAGAAATCCGCGATGCGCTGGTGAAGAAGAAGTAGCGAGGGATAGGAAGGTGGCTGGTGCCCACGAGTGGAATTGAACCACTGGCCTCTCCCTTACCAAGGGAAGGGTTGGCGCTCATAAGTCATTGTTTATATTTATGCTTTTCCCGATACTTGTGCTGGCTGCACGGATTCTGCACGGATCGCCGGGTGCTCACCACTCCAGAACTCATTGATTCCGGCCAAATGATGCGACGGCACAAGGTGCGCGTATCGTTCAACCTGGCTGATAGATTTCCAGCCGCCTTCAGACTTGAGAAGCAGGGCATCTTTTGAAGATGCATAGAACCAACTGGCCCATGTGTGGCGCAATCCATGTGGCGTAACAGGGTCTATTCCGGAGCGTTTTACAGCGCCCCTGAAAGCTGTTTTTATTTGCCCGCCGCTTTCACGGTTGAGGTCGGCGTAGGGTTTGCTCTCTTGTGTGAGGAATACTCTCCCGGCCCTGTGATCAAGGTTTGCTAGTCCGGCAACAGCCGAAGATGTAATGAGCGCTCTTCGCGCTGTTCCGTTTTTTGTGTTCCAGAAGTGGCATTGGGCGTCTTGCAGGTCCACATCCTGCCAATCCAGTTCAAGCGCTTCTGACAGCCTCGCGCCGGTTCCTAGCAGGAACAAGATGAGCGGCTTAAGGTGGTTTGCCGATGCGCTTAAGAGCGCGTGCGCGTCATCTGGCGCAAGCCAACGTACACGGCTTGTTGAATGCTTGGGGCGTTCAAAATGCGGGTCCGGACACCACCCCCGTTTGGCTGCCCTTTTCAGTACGGACGTAACGGGAGTGATAAGCTGGCGCTGTATCGTTGCCGGGGCCGCTTCAGGGAAGCGCTCTCTTGCCAACCGGTCCATCAATTCCTGATTTACCTCAGAGAGTTTTTTCTTTCCGATGGCGTCAACAAGGTTGTAGCTCAAGGAACCGTTAGCCAGCGCTCGGCCGATTATCATTGCCCGCTGTATTCCGGATGGATTCGCGGTCTCGCAATACACAATCGCCGCTTCCTCAAAAGTTACCGTCGCGGTGGGGCCATAGATACTACGTTCGAGGATTTCCCTTTCCCGCCCGATCCTGATCGCATCGGCGAGTTCCCGGCTCTCAGTCTTTGTAGTCTCGTAGACTTGGACGCCTCTGACGGTGCCCCTGAGGTAGTAGTATCTTTCGCGTTTAACGAGCTTGAGCATGGCGTGGCCTCCTCTAAGAGTCTGCTGAAATCCCCCTCCGTAAGCAAGAGCGCATTTCCGAACTGTCGATAACATCCAAGCCTGCGGATTTTTTCGCGCAGCCTTCTCTTCTTCACGCCTGGCAGGCGTCCAAGCACGTCATCTATTGTCAGAAGTCGCTCACTCATAATCCAGTTATCCTCGTGTCCTTTTTCACTGGTTGAAATAAAAAGGGCCAGCGCAATGCTGACCCTTCGCCCAAAAGAAAAGCGGCCCCGAAGGGCCGCCCTGTAACCTCGTGTCTCTGCTTAGCTAGAAAGCCTTCCGCATTCTGCACCAGCCGAGGCACGC
>CAYOEI010000107.1:0-9904 GCA_964402825.1 uncultured Hyphomicrobiaceae bacterium | reverse complement strand
GACAATCTCACCTGTGCCCATAGTACCGGACCGTAGAGCCCGGACCCAGGTTTACTATAGAACCCACTTTGGTCCACAGGGGAACCTATCAGCTTGACCTATGAGAAAGGGTACAGCTACCATAAGTCAAATCATGTGAACTAATGACTTCGATAGGTATCGGTGATGTACTATTATCAACTGCGTGCATTTCATGCTGTTGCAACCTATGGCGGGTTTTCCAAAGCCGCCCGTCAGCTCAATATTTCCCAGCCCGCCATATCCGATCAGGTGCGCAAGCTCGAAGGCTGGTTCAACATCCGGCTGTTTGAACGCAAGCGCCGCTCCGTGGTTCCAACAGAGCTCGGTTTCAGGCTGTTCGAACTCACTAAACGCATGTTCGAGCTGGAAAAAGAGGCAATGGAGTTGCTCTCCGAAAGCGAGGCGCTGCGTACCGGATCACTGCGCATGGCCGCCGATGCGCCTCTGCATTCGGTCAACCTGATTGGCGCATTCCGCAAAGCCTATCCTGGTATTTCAATCAAGCTGAGTATCGGAAACGGCGACGAAGTCCTCTCTGCCCTTTATGAATTTAATGCCGACATCGCCGTACTGGCGGATGTGCCCGAAGATGATCAATTTCAGATAATTCCGCTTCGGACCGATCCGCTCGTCGCATTTGTCGATAATTCGCACCCCTGGGCAGACCGTAAAAAAAATCACGCTCAAGGAGTTATGCACCTCACCACTGGTGATGCGTGAGGCCGGCTCCAAGACCCGTATGATGCTGGAAAATGAGTTGAGTGAGCGGCAGATCGACTATGAGATTGCGCTGGAAGCCGACGGACCCGCCGCAACGCGCGAGGCCGTCGCGGCCGGGATCGGGGTTGGTGTTGTCAGCCAGGCCGATTTCGGGTTCGATACCCGGCTGACGTCTCTCACATTGAGCGACTGCGACTGCACGATGACGGAAAATCTTGTCTGCCTCAAGGAGCGCGCCAAGCTCCGGACGGTCGCCGCTTTCTGGGAGATCGCGGTCAAACATGCCACATAATTTATCCATCACAAAACAGGGCGCGCGAAACTTGTGGACCTGATTCTAGCAGGCATGGTGCTGCTTTCGGCAGCCATTCACCCCATCTGGAACCTGTTTCTCAAGCAAGAACCTGATACCCAGCGGGCGTATCTCGGCATGACGATAACGCTCGCCATGTGCGGTTTGATTCATTCTCTGATTGCCGGCTCCGATATCTGGTCAGCAGGGGCGGTTATCCCGCTCCTGGTCCTGTCATTTTGCGGGCAAATTCTCTATGGCACCTGCCTGACGGCCACCCTGTCACGCGGCGAGCTGTCCTCCTATTATCCGATCATCCGGGCTTCACCGGTGTTTATCGTCATTGCCGGCGTCGTCCTGCTCGGCGCCACTTATTCCTGGTATGTGCTGCTCGGCATGGTCATGGCCGTCGCCGGAGGCTTCTTGTTGCTTTACCGCCGCGGCACGCATTTCCTTGATGACCCGAAAACCTTAGGGTTTGCGCTAGTGGCGATGTCCGGCACCGGCATTTATTCCATGGCCGACGCCGGGCTCATGCAGGTCATTGAGCCGCAAGTGCAGATGTTCTGGGTGGAGATGGCACTGATCCCGGTTTTTCTAATCCTGTTTCTGCGCCGCCAAAGCCACCCTCCTGTTAAAGATGTGCGCCCCATGGGCATGCGTGTAGCCATGCTGATCGTGCCGGGCGTCATGGCCTATGGCTCTTATCTTCTCATCCTGTGGGCCTACCAGATGGGCGGTGAAGTAGCCGCCGTCACCTCAGTCCGCCAGGCTTCAATTCCCATTTCGGTCCTGCTTGGAGGCTTTTTCCTGCGCGAAGGGGCAATTCTCAGGCGGATGATCGCGGCATCGTTACTGGCTGCGGGGATTGTGCTCATCATTGCGATGGGATGAAATGGCGTCATGCACAATGCCCAGCATGCCAGTCCGGCGTCAGCACCAACGCCCTCACCCGTCCTTTCGCAGCGGCAGGAAGGCCCGTTCGGCGAATTCGACATGCTGGCAATCGGCACTGTTCTGCTGGCCGTCTTGCTGATCCTGTCCGTGCGAAAGGTTTTGGGTAGACGGCGTTAAGCCTTCACCCGTTCCAGCTTCGGATCATAGGGCGTGCGCAGATAGGCCTTGGCTGTAACGCGCTGCCCGGCAATATCGATCTCATATGTGCCGCTCTCGATGAAGGCTTTGTCCGCTCCTTGCTCGTTGCTGACATATCCAAGCCCCACGCCCGCACCAAGTGTGTGGCCATATGATCCCGACTCCAACTCGCCAACCGGCGCCCCATCGCGCAGGATGAGCTCCCCGCCCCACAGGATGGGTTCAGGGTCTTCAAGCACGAACATCACGATGCGGCGTTTGAAACCTTCTTTTTTGCGTTCCAGCAAAGCGTCACGGCCGATAAAGTCGCCTTTGTCAAAATCAACTGCAAAGGAGAGCCCCACTTCGAAGGGCGTGACGTCGGGGCTGAGTTCATGGCCCCAGGCGCGGTAGGCCTTTTCCACCCTCAGCGATTCCATGGCGTAATAGCCGGCATGGGCGAGACCGAATTCCTCGCCCGCCTCAACAAGCGCGTCATAGACACCAGCGGCTAACTCAACCGGCACATAAAGCTCCCAGCCAAGCTCTCCCACATAGGTCATGCGCGTTGCGCGCACACGTGACGCCCCAAGAGAAATTTCCTTGCTGGTGGCAAAGGGAAAGGCTTCGTTTGAGAGATCATCGGGTGTGAGCTTCGAGAGCAAATCGCGTGATTTCGGACCCATGACACCAAAAACGCTAAGAGAATTGGTGATGTCGGTCACGGTCACATGGGCGTTCTCGCTCAGGTTCCGCGTGATCCAGTCATGGTCGCGAATGACTTCGGCAGAACCTGTCACCAGCATGAAGCTTGTCTCGTCCAGACGCGTTACCGTCAGATCGCTTTCATACCCGCCACGGGCGTTGAGCAATCCGGTATAGACGCATGTGCCGACTGGACCTGAGACATTGTTAGCGCAGATGCGCTGAAGTTCTCCTTCAGCATCGCGCCCCTGCACCAGCAGCTTGCCAAAGGATGTCTGGTCGAAAAAAGCAACGCCTTCACGCGTTGCCTTATGTTCGGCAGCCGTGTTTTCAAACCAGTTCTGGCGGTCAAATGAGTAGTCCATGGCGAGAGACTGGCCCTCGTTTGCGTACCAGAGTGGGCGTTCCCAGCCCATTTTGGAGCCAAAGCAAGCGCGGCGCGCCTTGAGCTGTTCATAGATGGGCGAGCAGCGCAGTGGGCGCCCGGACTCCAGCTCCTTGTTGGGCCAGGGCATGACATAATGCAGCCCGAGCGTTTCCTTGACCCGCGTCTCCAGCCACGCATCATTGCCCTGGTAGGGCGCGAAGCGGCGGATATCCACCGGCCACAGGTCGGAAGTGGGCGCACCTTCAACCATCCACTCGGCAACCGCCATGCCTGCGCCGCCCGCGCTCGCGATGCCCATTGAGTTGAAACCGGCACAGACAAAATAGTTTTTTACCCCCGGTGCTTCACCCAGAATGTAATTGCCATCGGATGTGAAGCTTTCAGGCCCGTTTATGAACTGCTTCACTTCCGCTTTTTCCAGCGCCGGCACTCGGATAAGTGCATTTTCCATCAGGATTTCGAACTGGTCCCAGTCGTCTTCCAGCAGCGTGAATTCGAACTCATCGGGAATTGGGTTCATTTTCCAAGGCTTGGCGTCGGGCTCAAACCCGCCCATGACGAGGCCGCCAACCTCTTCTTTAAAATATATATAGCCGTCGGGATCACGCAGGCAGGGAAGATCGCCCTGTACCCCGTCAATCAGCCCGGTGACGATGTAATAATGCTCGCAGGAATAAAGCGGAACATTGACCCCCGACATGCGGCCAAACTGGCGCGCCCATTGCCCGGCGGCGTTGACCACATATTCGCACTCGATGTCACCGCGATTCGTATTGATTTTCTTCACCGCGCCCTGGGACAGCTCAACGCCGGTAACGCGGGTCTTTTCGAAAATCCGCGCCCCGTTCTGCCGCGCGCCTTTCGCCATCGCTTGCGTCAAATCGGTCGGATTGGCCTTGCCATCACCCGGCAACCATACACCGCCGGCGAGATCTCCCGTCTCCATGATGGGAAAACGCGTCCCCGCCTCACTTGCGGTGATGACGTGCGCTTCGACGCCATAGGCCTGCGCCTTGGCCGCCACGCGTTTCAGCACCGTCATGCGCTCTGGAGTGCGGGCAACGCTCAAAGACCCGCAGGCTTTCCAGCCCGTGGCTTGCCCCGTGTCTTCCTCCAGGCTGGCATAGAGCCGCGTTGAATATTCAATCAGCCGGGTGAGGTTTTCGTGGTTGCGCAATTGTCCCACAAGCCCGGCGGCATGCCAGGTGGTGCCGCCTGAAAGGCTGCCCTGTTCAAGAAGAACGACGTCTTTCCAGCCTAGTTTCGTAAGGTGATAGGCGACCGAGCAACCCGCAATGCCACCGCCAACGATGACGACACGCGCATGTGCTGGCAGTTTTTTATCCGTCATGACAAAGACCCTTCGCATGCCTTGCGGAAGATGGCGCTATAAGTCGCGGCATCATGGCTTATGGGGTTGCCGCCCGCGGTCGGGTCACCCAGCGCGCGCACCCCGATTTCTTCGGCCCTCGTATCCGGCACGTTCATATCCGACAACGTATTGGGGATATTAATGTCCTCGCGGAACTTCATCAGCCAGTCGAACACGCCATCATAATTTTGAGCATCAAGCTCGAGCGCGCGGGCGATGCGAGCCATCTTTTCTCGAATAGCGGTTTCGTTGGCGCGAACCACATAAGGCATGACCACCGCGTTTGTCAGGCCATGATGGGTGTCGTAGAGAGCAGCAATTGCGTGCGAGAGCGCATGCACACCGCCCAGCCCCTTCTGGAACGCCGTGGCGCCCATTGCGGCTACCGTCATCATATGCGTTCGCGCTTCCAGATCATCTCCCGCATGAACCGCGCGCGGCAAATGCTTCGCAGCGAGGCACATGCCTTCAAGGGCGATACCGTCGGCCATGGGATGATATCCCGGTGCGCAAAAAGCCTCAAAGCAATGCACAAAAGCATCAAACCCGGTCGCCGCCGTCAGGTGAGCGGGAAGCCCCAGCGTCAACTCAGGGTCGCACAGCGCTATTTCCGGCATAATCGAGGGATGGAAGATAATCATCTTCGCTTTCGTCTCCTCGTTGGAGATGACACTGGCCCGGCCGACTTCTGAACCCGTTCCCGACGTCGTCGGCACCGCGATAACCGGCGCGACATTCTCTGTCCTGGCCCGCAGCCAGTTGTCGCCAACATCTTCAAAATCCCAGATTGGCCTGTCCTGCCCGGCCATGAAGGCGATCGCCTTGCCCGCATCAAGCGCGGAGCCGCCGCCAAAGGCGACAACGCTATCGTGACCGCCATCGCGGAAGACCTTGAGGCCCGCTTCCACATTGCCGTTTGTCGGATTGCCCTTCACTCCCGAGAAGACAGCCACTGAGGAAGCGCCATTCTTCAGCAGCGCCATAGTATCAGAAACGATGGCCATATCTTTCAGGCCCTCATCGGTGACCAGAAGGGGATTGTTCATGCCCAACTCCGCACATAATTCTGGCAGGCGCGCGATGACGCCGGCGCCAAAAACCATGCGCGTGGGAAAATTCCATTGCCGTATGTCAGTAACGCTCATCATGCCCCCGTATCGACGCGGAAGTGAAAACTTTTAGGTCGCGTCAAATGTTCATAGCCCAAGCTGGAAAGTGTGCAGCCCCGGCCCGAATGACCAATGCCGGTCCATGCCAGCGCCGGGTCAAGAAAATCGCAGCGGTTCATAAAAACCGTGCCCGTATTCACCTGCCCCGCAATGGTTGCGGCGGCGTTCTCATCCTGTGTCCAGATGGACGCAGTCAGGCCGAAGGGTGAATCGTTCATCAAGGTGACAGCCTCCTCATCGCCGCTGACAGCCATGATGCCGACGACGGGCCCGAAGGATTCCTCTCGCATGATTGACATCTGATGGTCGACGCCAGTGACCACCTGCGGCGCCAGATAAGGCGTACCGGCTTTGCTTTTCCCGAATGCGTTTTCATCGATATGCACCGTGGCCCCAGCCTTAACCGCACTGTCAATTTGCCCGCGTACATACTCCGCCGAGCCTGCATTGACCATGGGGCCGAGCGTGGTGGCTTCATCGAGCGGGTCGCCCAGAACATATTGGCGGGTGAGTTCAACAAAGCTCGGCACGAATTCATCGAATATTTCTTCATGCACATAAATGCGCTCCACCCCGCAGCAGGACTGCCCCGAGTTGAAGAAGGCGCCATCCACCAGATTTTCCACTGCATTCCCAAGGGCGGCATCGGGGCGAACATAAGCGGGATCCTTGCCGCCCAGCTCTAACCCGAGGCCAATGAAGCGTCCGGCCGCCGCCTCTTCCATGGCAGCGCCGCCCGGCACCGAGCCGGTGAAACACACCATGTCCACATCACCGCCGGAAATAAGCTCCGCCGTCTGCCCGTGGCTCAGGACCAGATTATGAAAAAGACCCTCCGGTAAGCCCGCCGTTTCAAAGGCCTGGGCAAAGCGCTCCCCTACAAGCAGCGTCTGGCGGGCATGCTTCAATAACACCGCGTTACCGGCCATCAGCGCCGGGATAATGGAATTTACGGCCGTCAGATACGGGTAATTCCACGGCGCGATGGTGAAGACGATGCCCAATGGTTCTCGTGAGATGTACCTGGTGAAACCGTTCTTTGGCTCCGGTACGATATTGGCAAGGGCTTGCGGCGCAATGGCGATCATGTGCCGGGCGCGTTCCGCAAACCCATTCAACTCACCCTGCCCATAAGCAATTGGCCGGCCCATTTGCCAGGCAAGCTCGGGGATGATTTTTTTCGCCATACCAAGCATGGCATCGACCGCGCGGTTGCAAATTTCAGCGCGCCTTTCCACCGGCAATTTCCGCCAGTCAGCCTGGCCTGCGCGTGCGGCACGGCACGCCTTGCCGATATCCTCCGCACTGGCGAGGGGACGCTCGGCGGTGAGCGAACCATCTACCGGGGATATACATTGAATCATATTGTCTGACACGAGCCTCACTCCATGACGCATAATCTCTCAATGGCGCGCAAACTAGAGCAGTCTTCAGGTCAATGACAATCGTTTTGATTGATAAGTACTAGTAGCTGTAATGACGCTCAACCATAACCACAGCCAATGGAACTCAACCGCGCAGCGCACCGCCCGTGGCCTTGGTGACGGCGGCGACGACCTTTACCGCCACGGCGTCGATTTCTTCATCGGTGAGCGTTTTTTCGCGCGGTGAAAGCGTCACCTCAATGGCGAGTGACTTTTTGCCCTCCTCAACCCCCTCGCCCGAAAACACATCGAACAGGGTGACATCGGTGATGAGTGATTTTTCTGCGCCCTTCGCCGCGCGCATCACATCGCCGGCGGCCACGGCGTCTTCTACGAGAAAGGCGAAATCCCGCCGCACCACCTGTAAGTCGGTGACATCGAGCGCGGACCGGGTGCGCGAGGCGCGCCTGGGCTCGGGCAGCACGTCGAGGAAAATTTCAAAAGCGCAGAGCGGTCCATCAATTTTGAGTTTTTCCAGCAGGCGCGGATGCAGCTCACCGAAATGCGCAAGCACCATTTTCGGGCCAAGCTGAAGCACACCGGACTTGCCTGGGTGATACCACTCAGGCGCGGTTCTCGCGGCCTGCGCATTGCCGGCATAACCCAGCGCAGCGAGTACGGCCAGCGCGTCCGCCTTGGCGTCGAACAGATCGGCAACTTTGGCGGGCCCCGACCAGTGACGCCCGGAACCGGGCATCTGGGCTGAACCTGAGCGGATACCGGCGGCGGCAATATACTGGTCTTGCGGTGATGCCCCGCGATAGGCCTGGCCCACTTCAAACAGCGCCGCATCTGAAAAACCCCGGGTCTGATTGCGCTGCGCAGCGGCTGCGAGGCCCGGCAGCAGGCTCGGGCGCATGGATGAAAGATCGGATGAAATCGGGTTGGCCAGCTCAAGGCTCTCTTGCCCCCCGCCAAATGCAGTTGCGGCATCACGGGAGATGAAGGACCAGGTGACGGCTTCAACAAGCCCGCGCCCGGCAAGCGTGCGCCGCGCCATACGGACGCGCTTCTGTTTTGTGGTCAGCACGGGGCGGGCAACACCCTCACCGCGCGGCAGAGGCACTGGTTTCACGCCGTCGACGCCAACGATGCGGATCACTTCTTCCACCAGATCGGCAGGCTGGGAAACATCGGGCCTCCAGCTGGGGACCGAAACCCTGTATTCAGGCCCCTGGCCGGACAGCCAGAAGCCAAGCTGCTTCAATATGAACTTGATTTCCGCCGGCGCCAGCTCAAGCCCGGTCAGCCTCAGCACTTCAGCGCTATCGAAATCGATGATGGTGTTCTTCTCCGGCGGCTTGCCAGCGAGCGTCACTTTTGAAGCTTCCCCGCCGCAAATCTCGAGCACCATCGAAGTCGCCATCTCAAGTCCCGGCACCACAAAGGCCGGGTCAACGCCGCGCTCGAAGCGGAAACGCGCATCGGACAGGATATTGAGTTTGCGCCCCGTGGCTGCGGTGCGGATGGGGTCGAAATAGGCGCTCTCGATAAACACGTTTACCGTGTCTTCACCGCATCCCGATGCCTCTCCGCCAATGATGCCGCCCAGACCAAGCACCTGCGCATCATCAGCGATGACGCACATGTTCTCATCGACCTTGTAGCTGTTGCCGTCGAGGGCTTCGAATTCCTCGCCCGCAATTCCGGCCCTGGCATGGATCGCTCCATTCAACTTGTCGGCGTCATACACATGCAGCGGGCGGCCCCGGTCATAGGCAATATAGTTTGTAATATCGGCCAGCGCATTGATTGGCCGCAAGCCAATGGCTTTGAGGCGGCGCTGTAACCACTCGGGGCTCGGCCCGTTCTTTACGCCTTTCACAAGTTGCCCGGCGAAAGTTGGGCAGGCGTCGGCCTTTTCGGCGTCGAAACTCAATTCAATGCGTACCGGATTGTCGAATCCGCCTTTAACTGATTGAAGCGTATCGTCCTTGAGATCGCCCACATCGGCGGCCGCCAGATCGCGGGCAATGCCGCGCACGCCGAGGCAATCGGGCCGGTTGGGTGTGATGGCAATCTCGATGACCGGATCATCGAGCCCGAGCGCAGGCGCGGCGGGCGCGCCAACTTCTGAATCAGTGGGCAGTTCGATAATTCCGTCATGCTCCTCGGAGAGCTCAAGCTCGCGCTCCGAGAGCAGCATGCCGAACGACTCCTGGCCACGGATTTTAACCGGCTTCAATTCAAGATCGATGCCGGGCACATAGGCGCCGGACGGCGCGAAAACGCCCTTCAGACCTGTTCTTGCGTTCGGCGCGCCGCACACCACCTGCACAACGCCGTTGCCGGTTTCCACCTGGCAGACCTGCAGCTTGTCCGCATCGGGGTGCTTTTCCGCCGAGACCACCTCACCGACAACGAACGGCGCCAGGGCTTCGGCTGGATCAAAAACCTCTTCCACCTCAAGGCCGATGAGGGTGAGCTTGTCGAGAATCACATCTAGAGGCTTGTTCGTCTCCAGATGGTCCTTCAGCCATGACAGGGTGAATTTCATGACGACATCCCCCGCGCCAGCGTGGGCACGTCAAGCACGCCAAAACCGTAATGCTTCAGCCAGCGCAAATCAGCCGCGAAGAAGGCGCGCAAATCCGGCATTCCATATTTCAGCATCGCGATGCGGTCGATGCCGACGCCGAACGCAAAGCCCTGCACTTTTTCAGGGTCATAGCCCACATGGCGCAACACGTTGGGGTGGACCATGCCGCAGCCGAGAATCTCGAGCCACTGGTCACCCTC
>CAYOEI010000106.1:0-15329 GCA_964402825.1 uncultured Hyphomicrobiaceae bacterium | reverse complement strand
TGGCGCTGTCAGTGCCCAGGCGGCGGAAAAAGGGAATATCGGAAAAGGTCAGAAGATAGCCGAGAAACATTGTACGCGTTGCCACGTGGTTGGCAGCTTCAATCCCGGGGGCGGAATTTCTTCAACGCCCTCCTTCCAGCTGCTGGTGAAGCGCCGGCCGGACTACAAGGAGCGTTTCGCAACATTTTATGCCCGCCGCCCTCATCCCGCTTTCCTGTCCATCAAGGGTATTGGCCGGATCAGGCCGGACCTTCCGCCCAATGCGATGCCGGTTGATTTGACGCAAGAAGATGTGCTGGATATTTCAGCCTTTATCGAAACCCTGAAACCAAAGAAGAGACCCTAGGGCCAAGACCCTAACCAGCCACCCTTATTCAGCCACTTTGATAAGGAAGCGGAAAACCTCGCCCTTGCGAGAGTGTTCGAGAAGTTCATGACCTCCCGTCTTACAGAAGGCTTCAAAATCTGGCACGGAACCCGGGTCAGTCGCCAATATCTCCAGCGTACTCCCGCCGGTAAGACCTCTGATGATCTTACGCGCCTTGAGAACAGGAATCGGGCATTTCATTCCAGTTGCGTCAAGTTGTGAATCAGCCATTTTTTTTAACCTGAAACTGCTGCCAAATGACGAAAACCTGAAATATTCTTGCGCGATTGATACGCAATTGCGCAACGCTTTCCAATATCTAAACAAGAATAGTCAGCCTCTCATATCAAATAATCACTAACTATTGAACCGTAACCGCGCAATATGCTAGTGACAGTGCATACTGTCCTGGGGGAGGACCAGACCGGCTCTGCCATTTCAGGGATGATTCCCGAACCGCATTGGCCTTTCCACCCGTAAATTACAGCGAGATACATGATGCCGCCCAAGGTCGAAACATCGGCGCCGATCGGGGATGAGGTCAAAACGACCACATGTTACATGTGCGCCTGCCGATGCGGGATAAAGGTGCACCTGCGCGATGGGCAGGTTCGCTATATCGAGGGCAATCGCGATCATCCGGTCAACAAGGGCGTACTGTGCGGAAAGGGATCCGCCGGCATCATGCAGCATTATTCGCCGGCGCGCCTTACGGCTCCGCTGCGGCGCGTGGGGCCAAGGGGCTCTGGCGAGTTCAAGGAAATCAGCTGGGACGAAGCGCTTGAAATTGCCACCGGATGGCTTGGCGAGGTCCGCGACAAAGATCCCAAAAAGCTGGCCTTTTTTACCGGCCGCGATCAATCCCAATCACTGACCGGCTGGTGGGCGATCCAGTATGGCACGCCTAATTATGCGGCTCATGGAGGCTTTTGTTCGGTCAACATGGCGGCGGCAGGTCTCTATACATTCGGCGGATCATTCTGGGAATTCGGCGACCCTGACTGGGAGCATACGCGCTATTTCATGCTGTTCGGCGTGGCCGAGGATCATGCCTCGAACCCGATCAAGATCGGCATCGGCAAGATCAAGGAACGCGGCGTCAAGTTCGTCTCCGTTAATCCGGTGCGCACCGGCTATAACGCCATCGCCGATGAATGGGTTGGCATCAAGCCCGGCACTGACGGTCTTTTTGTCGGCGCGCTCATCCATGAACTCATCCGGACGCAGAATGTCGATATCGACTATCAGGTGCGCTACACCAACGCCCCCTGGCTGGTCATCCAGAACAAGGGCGGGCCTGACGATGGCCTGTTCGCCCGGGACAAAAAAGGCAACCCGCTGGCCTATGACACAAAAAAGAAGAAGCTGGTCAACGCGCTACTGCCTGACATAACGCCCGCTCTTTCCGGAGAGTTCAAGCTGGCCGGAGAGTTCAAGCTGGGCAAAGGGCGCAAAGGCGTACCTGCCCTGCAGCTTCTTGTGGAACGTTTCGCGTCAAAGCAATACGCGCCAGATACCGTATCGGAAGAAACCGGCATTCCGGCTGATGACATCAAACGCATCGCAGCGGAGTTGGCCCATGCCGCCTTTAAAGAAGAGGTGGTGCTTGATATCCCGTGGACTGACTGGGCAGGACGGCGCCACGAAAAAATGATTGGGCGCCCTGTTTCAATGCACGCCATGCGCGGTATTTCGGCCCACTCCAACGGGTTTCACACCTGTCGCCTTATCCATATTCTGCAAATCCTTCTGGGTTCCATCGATTGCCCTGGTGGTTTCCGCTATAAGCCTCCCTACCCCAAACAGACCCCTCCCTGGCTCAAACCTTTCGGCAAGCCCGGCCAGGTTGCTCCGCGCGAACCGCTGGGCGGTCCGCATCTGGGGTTCCCGACAGGACCGGAAGATTTGCTCATTGACGATGACCAGCAGCCGCAACGCATCGACAAAGCGTTCAGCTGGGATGCGCCGCTGGCCGCCCACGGGATGATGCATATGGTCATCGCAAATGCCGCGAACTGTGACCCGTACCCGATCGATGTGCTGTTTCTGTATATGGCCAACATGGGCTGGAACTCGTCAATGAACGTGAAGGGCACGCTTGAGCATCTGACAGCCAAGGACGCCAAGACCGGCGAATACAAAATTCCGAAAATCATCTATTCCGATGCCTATTATTCAGAAACGGTTCCCTACGCCGATCTTATCCTGCCTGACACGACTTATCTTGAGAGATGGGATTGTATCTCACTGCTCGACCGGCCGATTTCAGATGCTGATGGACCAGGAGATTCCATTCGCCAGCCTGTTGTCCAGCCCGACCGGGATGTGCGGCCCTTCCAGGAAGTATTGATCGAACTCGGCGCACGGCTCGCCTTGCCGGGGTTCGTCAATGATGACGGCAGCGCAAAATATCCCGGCGGATATCCCGATTACATCGTCAACCATGAGCGCAAACCCGGGTTGGGACCTCTTGCCGGCTGGCGCGGCGAAGATGGCGAGTCTTTAGGCAAGGGTAAACCCAACCCCAAACAACTCGAAAAATATATCGAGAATGGTTGCTTCTGGTTTCACGAACTCGAACCCAATCAGAGATATTTCAAACACGCCAATAAAGATTACCTGGAGTTTGCCGTCTCCATGGGATTTCGTCTTGAACCAGGCCGGGTGATCTTCCAGCTTTATCTTGAGACATTGCAGAAATTCAGACTGGCGGCCGAGGGCCATGGAAACGTCGTGCCGCCCAAGAAGCATCGCAAGCGCATCAAGACATATTTTGATCCATTGCCATTCTGGTACCCGCCGTTTGAAAGCACGATGCTTGATGAAGCGGAGTTTCCCCTTCATGCAATTACCCAGCGCCCGATGCACATGTACCATTCATGGGGCTCGCAAAATGCCTGGCTCAGACAGATCACTGCGCATAACCGGCTTTATATGGGCAGGGAACGGGCGCAGACCCTTGGCATAAAAGACGATGACTGGGTCTGGATATCCAGCCATATCGGACGTGTCAGGGCGCAAGTGCGGACCATGGAGGGGGTGAACGGTGACACGGTCTGGACATGGAACGCCATCGGCAAGCGCAAGGGCGCGTGGATGCTCGACAACGACGCGCCGGAAAATATCCGGGGCTTTTTGCTGAACCACCTTATCTCGGAGCTGTTGCCGGAACGCGCCGGCGGCTATCGCTATGCTAATTCCGATCCGGTGACCGGTCAGGCGGCCTGGTACGATCTGCGGGTCAAAATCGAAAAAGCCGGCATCGAGGAAGCAAAAGAAACCTACCCGATATTTGAACCGGTTGGTTCTCCACTCACAGCCGATTTGCCAGATGTCCTGCGTTTTGGTGCGCAATTCAAGGACACCGATATGGATGCGGAGGCGAAAACATGACCATGCTCCCGGAAAAAACCGGCAAGAAGCTCGGCCTCGTCATCGATCTCGATACCTGCGTCGGATGCCAGGCCTGCGTGACCAGCTGCAAAGAGTGGAACACAGGCGGTTACAGCGCACCCTTGAGTGACCTTGAGCCTTATGGCGCCGACCCGCATGGCGTCTGGCTCAATCGTGTCCACACTTATGAAGCCGGGGATGGTCCACAAGGCCAAACGGTTCATTTTCCGCGCTCCTGCCTGCATTGCGAGACACCAGAATGTGTCACGGTCTGCCCGACGGGAGCCTCTTACAAGCGCGAGGAAGACGGCATTGTTCTGGTCAATCCTGATACCTGCATCGGGTGCAAGCTGTGCTCCTGGGCCTGCCCTTATGGCGCGCGGGAATATGACTCCGACCATGGAGTGATGAAAAAGTGCACGCTGTGCGTAGACCGTATTTATAACGAGACAATCCCGGAAGAGGATCGCATCCCTGCCTGCGTGCTGGCATGCCCGACGAGTGCGCGTCATTTTGGCGACCTTGGCGATCCTGAAAGTGATGTGTCCAAACTCGTTGCGAAACGCGGAGGATACGATCTCATGCCGGAAATGGGCTACAAGCCCGTGAACAAATATCTGCCTCCCAGGCCCCGCAAAAAAGTCAGCAGCGCCGTTGCGGCGCCAGCTCTCCAGGCGAGCCCTGCTGCTCCGGGTTCCGGAAAGCTTTCGAACGCGGACAAATTTTTTGCCTGGGCCGACAGCGTCCTTTCACAATAGAGCACCCACTCTCATGCATCCGGCATATTCCGTCATTATCTTCACGACTGCATCAGGCGCTGGATATGGGTTGCTGGCGCTGGCGAGCGCGCTTGCCCTGAGCGGCCATATTGAGACAACCCGCTGGCTTGGTTTCACCATCTTCGCCGTCGCATTCGGCCTTATAACCCTGGGCCTGCTGTCATCAACATTTCACCTGGGGCGGCCTGAACGGGCGTGGCGCGCGTTTTCACAATGGCGCAGCTCCTGGCTTTCACGTGAGGGCGTTCTGGCCGCTTTCACCTATATACCCGCGGGTCTATTCGCGATTGGCTGGGTGATCTTTGAAACGCCTCAATCACCCTGGCGCATTGCCGGCTGGATAACTGTTCCTTGCGCCATAATGACGGTCTGGAGCACCGGCATGATCTACGCTTCACTCAAAACCATTCGCCAGTGGCACAATCCATTTGTGGCGCCAATTTATGTGGTTATTGCGTTTGCAACGGGTGCGGTGAGCCTCCAGTTGCTGTTGCAAATTTTCGCTCAGCCGTCGCAGCTTACCGGATGGATTGCCATTTCAGGGCTTTGTGCGGGGCTGCTCATGAAAGTGCTTTACTGGCGCCGCATCGATACTGAACCAAAAACCCGCACGGCCGAACAGGCCACCGGTCTTGGCGAATTTGGGGCGGTGCGCACGCTCGATCTGCCCCACACCCAGCCCAATTATGTGATGCGCGAAATGGGCTATCAAGTTGCCCGCAAGCATGGCATGCGTTTGCGCACCTTTGCCGTCCTGTTCGGATTTATAATCCCGGTTGCCGCCACGCTCCTTGCAATCACCAGCATTGCAGGCTTACCCATCGTATGGACTGCCCTGGCTTTACTCAGCACCGGTCTGGGTATGTTCATCGAAAGGTGGTTGTTCTTTGCCGAGGCGCAGCATGTGGTGACGCTCTATTATGGCGCTCGCACGGCCTGACTTTTCAACGCTTTCCTGTTGCACCTATTGCCCTTGCGCCTGTACCTGGCTGAGACGTGCATTCCCGTCCCGGCTGATCAGCGGCTTTTGCAGCAATCCAAAAGATTTGCGCGCGGCGAGCCGGACCATATGAGAGGTGTAGGCATACAACTCGACCGTATCGATTTTCCTGTCGCCATTGCCAATCGGGGCAAGATCGGCCCGCCCGGCAAGCCCTTCGATAAGGTAGCGCGTAAACAGACCAATACCATATTTCTGATCATCGAGAGTCTTCTGGTCACGGTCAGAAGCCGTCAGAACGCTCAAACCAGGCACGGGTTGAACCGGCAATACGCTCACCTGCATCTCCGGCAGATTTGGCGGAAACACATATTCACTCAAGTCTCTCCCGAACCCGGTCTCAAGCAGGAGCAAAATTGATTTGGCTTTTAGCTTCGCTAAATTCGCATAGAGCAGAGACATGGGGTAACCGGATTTCTCTTCACGATATTTGACCGCATCTACCGGTATCAAAAAACTGTCGCTCTGGTCGGCCCGGGTTCCGCCATGCCCCGCATAATAAATCAGGATATTGGCATCGGGGCGGTTTTGCAGGCGCCGCCATAGATCGCCCCGATGATCTTCGGCAGAACCAAAGACCCTGTTGAAATCCTCACTGGCGGCGTCACGCAAATCGATCACATTTTCCTGGTCAAACCCCAGATGCTCGTTCAGCAAGGTGTACATCGCGCCCGCGCTTGCCAGAGCGCTGGCGTTGCCGGGCAGTGCGTTCTTGTAAGTTCCGTTGCCAATCACAACGGCGATCGTGCTGGCGTGCTCAATAGCGCGAGGAAATTTCCGGTATAACGCCCGGACTTTTGTGTAACCGGGCCGCCGCGCGGCTCCTTGCGCAGTCCATCTTGGCAGGCGGGACGGCGGACGGGTGCAAATCTGTACATTCGCGCCGCGCTCAATCCGCAATATATCATCAAGCGGTATCTGGCTGCTCAGCTCGATACAGGAACGGCACCAGGTGACTCCGCGTTTGGACTCATAATCACGCACCTCCTGGGGGCTAATGTTTGCCGGTCTGGGAATGCATATTTGCGAGCAGCGTTTGAGTTTGGGGCGGTCTCCATATGTTGCGACAATGAGCTTATGAAGATCATCTGGAAGGCATCCAGCTTCAGGGCGCGCATACACACGTTTTAATGGCGCCTTGACCTCCGGCGCCGGTGTAATAACGGGAACGGGGGAAGAGCTTTTCGGGACAGAAAGCAGCTTTGCCGTGACTGATGCTCCAGGGGCTGGAGCTTTGGCGGCCGGCCCTTGTTTCGCTTTCCCGCTCAGCGATGACATGGCGGCAAGCTGCAAACTCGTTTTCGGGCACAAAGTGAACATTCTATGCTGCGACTTGACGTCATTCACGCCCTTCGGGGTCCGGCCAATTGCGTAGTCCTGTTTGAAAAGCCAGAATGCGGTCCATGATTTCTTGTCCATGCGGCCGGTGGCTTTGCTGCGCTGATAACCAGCCTCACGCAGGCATTGCTGAATTACTAAAATATCTTTCGTCAGCAGCTCATCCGCGCTGGCGCGCCTCCGGGCCGTGGACTGCGCTTCATTTGAAAGCACGCACTGGCCGGCTTGCTCCGCATATCCTTGCGCGCAGTCGCAACCCTTGCCCTCGCTGGATTTCACCCGTGGCCAGAGGCATTGTGAACCATCCGCCGGGTTATAGGTAACAATAGCCGCATCGGGATCGATGCAACGGCTGTCCTTTTCAACAAAGCCTTTCTGGCAAACGCATTGCTTATCCACATCAGACCACAAAGCGTTTTCAGAACACATCTCGGCAATTTTCACGCACCTCCCGCCTGAGACGCCATATCCTTCACTCACGCAAATGCATTTCCTTAACCCACGCGAATAAAGCCATGGAAACGTGCATTTTTTTGTTGCACTAGTCCGAGGTTTTCTGCGTTTCTTGCGGCGTAATTGAGGGTAAGTGCGATATCGTTGGTAAGCGCGATAGTCAGGATAATAATAATAATTCTGGGCCAGCTTGAAGGATTGTTTGAGCCTGGCATCCTGAGA
Organism: uncultured Hyphomicrobiaceae bacterium; assembly: GCA_964402825.1. Taxonomy (GTDB): domain Bacteria; phylum Pseudomonadota; class Alphaproteobacteria; order Rhizobiales; family Methyloligellaceae; genus UBA2767. The sequence continues at coordinate 7,777 of CAYOEI010000106.1, read as the reverse complement.
TGAAACACCGGCTGTTTCGGACTTAGCTGTCATGCTGCCCGTAATGCTGCCCGAAATGCTGGTTGCCAGCAAAATCAGCAAACATAAAAAAAGAGCTGCCGCAAAGCCAGATATGCCAAACAACCTGGACCGAATGCCCATCGCGGTCGCCTCCTCAACGCAGAACAAAAAAAGCTACCAGATCCGCTGGACCACCCTCGTCCGTGCCTCCGTGACGAGATGCACCAGCTCAGGACACGATAGCGCAAAGACCTAAGGGTCCGTAACCCTCGGATTGTAACTGGCGTTAATATTAGGGCGATTTTACCGTAAAATTTCGTATGGCAGGGTCACCACCGACCAGCTGGCAGGTTGCGGCGTTGAAGTGTTGAGCGCTGCCGCAAGTTCCGCGAGATAGACCCTGATCGCCTCCCTGGGGGAAATTGATGAAATGGAGCGGGCGTTTACAGAAGCACCGAACCTGACCCGCCCCGGGGCCAGTATTGCAATGATGTGACCCTTTGCCGGTACAGTCGCGCTAAATGAAACGCCATAGGACTCCTCAGGCACTCGCAATGGTGTTTTTGCCTCCAGCTTACCCGCAAATCCATTCTTGTCTTGTCCGGCATACTGGTTTGGGTAGAGCTGGAACAGTGCGCCCCCTTTGGTCAGATTTAATAAAATCAGATGTCCTGCTGTGGTGCTGACCATCTCATAGTGAATGTTTCCGGCCCCAACCTTCAGCGGTGATGGCGGAACCTGCTTGAGTGATACCTCGCTCTTATCTGGCGCTCCAAGGAAGTCAGCCAGTCTTGTCAAAGTGAGGCGGCGCTCTCTGCCCCTGGATACTTTGGACCGGTCTATCCAGGCAGAGCGCCCATATGCTCTGACAGGGCGCAACTGGGGCTTTAATCCCGCGGTGCATCGCTCCTTGTTTGCCCGGCAATAGGCCGATGATAAATTGGACACATAACGCAGAACCTCCGCATTCGATATGATGCCATTGGCATTTGCATCCGCCTCCGTTTCCACAATTGCTTTGACATAAGCAGAAGTGAATAGCCCAACGGGATTTTCCTTGCTGCCCGCGACCAAGGCCGCCTGGCCGGGTGAAGCCGCCGACCAGAGCGTGACCTTCCTTCGGCTCAGCCATGTATTTGTCTTTGACGCCGTGCTGTTGGGTGCCGGAGCGGATGCCCTCTCAAAGTGCCCCTCAGAATCAATCAGCGGGCTGAGTTTAATCTGAACCGAAGCCGAGGTTTTATGGCTCGGGCCAGATAAAATGTTTTCAAGATTTTTTGCATCGAAAACCAGCGTTGTGCGCCGGCGGATATATTTGGTGATAACGCCTTCCAGCTCATCGCCCGAAACAATATTAGATAGCTTTTTGTTCTCTTGCCCCGAGACAATGGTTGCATCATAGGGCACAAGAGTTTGATCTAAACCATCTGTATTCTTATCCGAATTGGTGAGACCAAAACCCGAAAAATAGAGAAATGATTTGTAACTCTTCGAGGGTTTCTTGCGCCGCTTCCTGGCCCGCTTCTTTTTGCCCTTCCGCTTCTTACTCAACGCACCGCTTTCCTCGAGCCCCTTGAGTTGCGCCGGAGAGGTATTCTTTTCCTGCTTCTCCGGCCCGAGCCAACCGGTAATTGCATTGATGATCGCAGATTTGGTTGCCTGCTTGTTTTGCAGGACCTTGATATGTTCGGACTTGTAACCGAGCTTTTGCGTCAACAGTTTCTGAATGGCTGAAGTGTTATTTTTCGCTAAACCAGGTGGCAATTCACCCAGCCTGGAATCCGCATAGCGATCAATCGAAATAATAAGTGCGCGGTGCTGCGCGATTGATTGTGAGGCAAACAGGCACGCAAACACCGCGCCGGCAAAAATAACGCACAACCACGGAGCTGGCCGGAAAAAATACGGGGCGGGATGATTCACTTTTTGACCGCTTTCTCCGAAGCCGAACTCTTTTCGACTGCCTTGGCTGAACTTTCTATCGGCGGCAAAGATTTGATATAGGCGGCGATTGCCGACCGGTCCTGTACGCTCAACTCCGCCATGTTTTCCTGTACCTTGACCATCGTGCCCCCAAAGGTATCGAAGGAGGGCGTCAGCCCTGTTTCCAATGCCATCACAATATCCGCCTCGCTCCAGTCCGCGATCCCGCTCTTGTGCTGCGTAATATTGGGAATGATGCCTTTCCCCTCTAGATTGGGCGCGCCCGAATAGCGCTTGCCGGCGATTATACCCCCGAACGGATTACGCGGTGAATGGCATTCACCACAATGACCCGGCCCCTGTACGAGATAGGCGCCACGGTTCCATTTATCACTTTCACCAGGATCAGGCGCGAAAGTTTTACCATCGAGGAACAGCCATTTCCATACAGCAAGGGTCTGCCTCATTCGAAAAGGTAGCGCGAGATCATGGCCCGGAACGTTTGACTTGACCGCTGGCAGAGTATCGAGGAATGCCTTCAGATCAACCAGGTCTTTCTCAAACATGCGTTGGTAGGAGGTATAGGGAAAAGCGGGATAGTAGTGTTCGCCTTGCGGCGACACGCCCTCTTTCATGGCCTTGATAAACTGAGCCGTGGACCAGCCGCCAATTCCAGCTTCCTTGTCGGGAGAGATATTCGGTACGTTGAAAACGCCGAAAGGCGTTTTCAGACAACGACCGCCGGCCAGCACGAACTTGTCCTTGCTCTTGGGAGCGTCACAGCTTGCCGCCACCGGCGCCGCATGGCATGAGGCGCATCCTCCGGCAAAAAACATGGTCCTGCCATTCTTGAGATCAGGTGAGGCTGCAACCGCGGATTGGGCGAGCGCGCGTCCGGGCGCGAAAATCATGAGGCCGGCGAGAGAGCCGAGAATAGCAAGCAATATGCCCGTCAAAGCACAGCGCGCATACTCGCCTTCCCTGAAGTGCGATAATGGCATGCCCTAATGGGATCCCCAACCCAAGCCGCTATTTGTCCTTTTTGATGCGATAGGTTTCGTGACAGCCCTTGCAGGTTTTTACCAGATCGGTGAACAAAGCCGTCTTGAAAGCGTCCTGCCCCTGGCCCGCTGCCGTCTTGGTCTTTGCGCTGGAAACCTTCAAGTCCTCGGCCTTTGACAGGAAGCCTTTCATATCTTCCCATATTTTGGGCTTGGCTTCGGTTTTTTCATGCATATCAGAACCTTCGGGGAAAAGCTTAACGAACTTGTCGGGCACATCATGAATCGTCTGCATTGCAGCAGCAGCTGCTGCTGCATCATAGGGCATCTCACCCTTGGCCATCTTGACGGATAATTTGAGAGACTTGACGACGGTTTTCATTAACTCCTTGCGCTCTTCAACCGGACCAGCAACAGCAGGTATGGCGGCACCCGCTAAACTTATGGCGCTGGCCACAATGACGGCTTTGTACAGACGGTTCATATGTGTTCTCCCTTGCTCGAAACTTTAATCAGATTAACTTGAAGATATCCCATGGCAATGATGGAACGCTGCCGAACAACAAGAAGTGAAGCCGCTATATTTGGCAGGCTCACGGCACAATGCATTAAATCCAGGATAACGCACTCGCATAACAGCGAGGAAACCATCCGGGCGCCAGATATACGCACGCCCCGGGCTATATTAACCGCGGGGCGCGTGAATATCTGCAATGGGGACGATCGCCAGTCTTAACCGCCAGCCTGCTTCATATGATAGTACAACCCGTCACTGGGACGGCCCGTAACCGCAATCTGGTTGTTATACTCATAACTGCTGATTGCGTCCGCCGTACGCTGGCCATACGCGCCATCAATCGGACCTGGATTGTATCCAAGGCGCGAAAGCGAAACCTGAATATTATAGACGAGCCCGCTATTATAGACAGGCCTTGGGGGATAATAGGGACGTGGCGGCGGTGGCGGCGGCGCCGCCCGGCTTGATGTCGCAGCGCCAACAGCGCCGCCAATTACGGCGCCAGGAATGATGCCCTTCTTGCCTCCAATAGCAGCGCCAAGAGCGCCGCCAACAATTGCACCGCCGAGAATCCCAGGGCCATGCTGATTGCCTCTATCCCAGGCATCTGCAGTAGAAACACTACCCGCAAGCAGCATCGCGGAGACAGCCGCGGCTGTCAGCGGTCCTCTGAGGGTAAAATTCTTGAATTGGAATGTTTCAGTCATTTGCATCCTCCCTCCGAAGCGGCGCTTCGGATCATCGAGTACCAGCCAGATTATGCCAACCGTTATAAAATACTAACGCGCCCTTGCTGGCGAAGCAAAGCCGCAATCTGCAATTCAACCAAATCAATCGCAATCAATATCGACATGGGAACTGTAGCCATAAAACACAAATATAGAGTTTCGTTTTTATCCCCGATGATCAATAACGGTTAATCAGAGCACAACAAAATGCCCAATTTATTTCCATAGGAGCACTCGCAACCATGCGTCACGGCGGACAGATACTGGTCGATCAATTACGTGAAGAAGGCTGTGACACAGTATTTTGTGTGCCCGGCGAGAGCTTCCTTGCAGCTCTGGATGGACTGCACGGACAGAATGATATCCGCACCATCGTCTGCCGCCAGGAAGGCGGGGTAACGATGATGGCCGAAGCTTACGCCAAAATGACCGGCAAGCTCGGTGTGGCGTTTGTAACGCGCGGACCAGGCGCCACCAACGGTTCGATCGGTGTCCATATCGCACGTCAGGATTCAACGCCGATGATCCTGTTTATTGGGCAAGCTGAACGCAAGATGCTCGGCCGTGAAGCCTTTCAGGAAGTGGATTTTACGGCCATGTTCGCGCCGCTTGCCAAATGGGCGGCGGAAATTAGCGACACCAGCCGGATTCCTGAATATGTCGCGCGCGCCGCGCACACCGCACTATCGGGGAGGCCCGGACCGGTCGTGCTGTCGCTGCCCGAAGATATGCTGAGCGCTCAGATAGATATTGCCAATGTCCCTGTTTCACCGGTCGCGCAAGCGCATCCCGGTGATAAGGATATGGCGGCAATCGCCGAGGCGTTAAAGAACGCCAGGCAGCCAATCATCATTGCCGGAGGCCCGGGATGGAGCAAGCAGGTCCGTGATGATGTCACGGCATTTGCTGAAAGCTGGAACTTGCCCGTAACGGCCATGTTTCGCGGGCAGGACTGCATGGATAACCGACACCCCAACTATGCAGGCCATACCGGGCTCGGCATCGACCCTGCACTTGGAAAACGCGTGCGCGAAGCTGACGTCATTCTGGCGATGGGTCCGCGTCTGGGCGAAATGACCACCAGCGGCTACACCCTGCTCACACCCCCTGATCCAAAACAGAAACTCATCCATGTGCATCCCGGCGCTGAAGAACTTGGCAGCGTTTATCGCGCTGATATTCCGGTTCAAAGCTCACTCAGCACTTTTGCTGCGCGGCTTGCCGTCCTCAAGCCGCCCAAATCCATTCCATGGAGCGATTGGACCAAGGGGGCCCGCACCGATTACGAAGCCTTTTGCGTTCCTCAGGACACACCAGGAGATGTGAAGCTCGCGCAGATTATCTCACATGTGTCCAATACACTGCCCGACGATGCAATCATCGCCAATGGCGCTGGCAACTATACCGGCTTCGTGCACCGCTACACCCAGTACAAAGGCTATGGCAGCCAGCTTGCCAATACCGCTGGCTCCATGGGCTACTGCCTGCCTGCGGCTATTGCAGGACAACTCGCGGCTCCGTCCCGTAAAGTGGTATGCTATGCGGGCGATGGCTGTTTCCTGATGAATGGTCAGGAATTGTCGACAGCCGTGCGATACGAGCTGCCAATCATTATCATTGTCGTGAACAATGACATGTACGGCACAATCCGCATGCATCAGGAGCGCGAATATCCAAACCGTGTATCCGGGACCGATCTTCACAATCCGGACTTTGCAGCTTATGCGCGCAGTTTTGGCGCTAACGGAGAGACAGTTCTTAAGACGGAAGACTTCGCGGACATATTCGATGCAGCTCTTAAATCCAGCAAGCCAACTCTGATCGAGCTCAAAATTGACCCCGAAGCGATCACTCCGGCAAAAACGCTCAGTGAGATCAGGGGGACATCGAGTTAGGCAATCGCAGGCATTGCCGCAATTCATAGGCCCATCCCGGCTTGGCTCTGGCAACGTAAAAAAAATATCTGACCCAAGGAATCACATCTTTCACGCGTCATATATTCGAAGACCCATGACAGAAGATGATCGTGAACTGGCAAAACAGGCATGCGCGGGTGACCGCGCGGCGTTCCAGCAGTTGCTGGAGCGGCACTATGATACTGCCTACAGATTTGCGTTCCGTTTCACGCGCAATGTCGAGGATGCAGAGGACATAGCCCAGGAAGTCTGCCTAGGATTAGCGCGCAAACTCCAGTCCTTCCAAGGCAAAAGTCAATTCACGACATGGCTCTACCGGGTGGTCGTCAATGCCTGCCGCGACCATGCGCGAAAACAAAAGTCGAGCCAGGTATTGCAGGCGAACTATGCGGTCTTTCGCGAACAGGACATGGCCGACCAGCGCCATGACGCCGGCAGGCTCGACTGGTTAAGCCAGGCGGTTGCCCTGCTGGAGCCAAAACTTCGTGAAACGGCACTCCTCGTTTTGGCGGAAGATTTAAGTCATGGCGAAGCAGCCAGCGCCTTGGGTTGCGCGGAAAGCACCGTGTCCTGGCGCATGTATGAGATACGTAAGAAACTGAAAACCATGGTGGAAACCATCGATGACTGAGGACATTAAAAAATTAAAGGCGGCATTGGGCAAAGAGCCGCCTATCCGCCCCAACAAGCGTGCGAAAAAACGCGCGATCACACAAGCGATGGCCGCCTTTGATGAAAAAAATCTGCGTGCGGCCCAAGGAACCAAGTTTGGCTCACGTCTCATGGACACAGCAACCGCTGTGTATGAAACCATTATCGGGAGACGATCCATGAGAATGAACCCTGCATTGGTTGGCGGCGCCAGCCTTAGCGTGCTTGTCGTCGCGGCAATGAGCGCGAATTATATCCAGACCGGCAGTTGGAATAATCCGTTCGCTTCGCAGCCGCATCCAGCTCCTCAAATTTCTTCTAAGTTAGAAACTTCCCCCGAATCAAGAGTTTCCCAAGAGACAAAAGTTTCCAAAGACGCCCTGCTCGACAGATCAACCAATGAGCAATTCAAAAGCGCGGCTGAAAAACGAAAGAGCGGCAGTACAGCCATAAAACCAGTCGCGCGCGCGCCAATAGGCGGATTACTGCGTGAAGCCCAGCCTGCCGCGCCTGTTGCCAGCGTTATGCCGCCTGCTGGAGCCCCAGCGCAAAATGTCGGCAGGATACAGAAACATATGGCCCGTGGACGTGCCGATCTTGCGAGCAAGCGACTTGTCAGACCAGAGAAAACCGCACCACGCTATTATGAGGATCAGGGCCGTGACCGTTTCGAAAATGTCGCGCCCAATCCGGTGAAGATGACTGGCGAATCTCCGGTATCAACCTTCTCAATCGATGTTGATACGGCGTCCTATTCCTTCATGCGTTCATCGCTCCTCAACAATGTGCTGCCACCTAAAGACGCAGTGCGGGTTGAGGAACTGATCAACTATTTCCCCTATGACTATGTCAAACCCGCTGACAAATCGGTTCCCTTCAAGGCGAGCGTATCTGTGTTCCCCTCCCCCTGGAACGCGGACCGGAAGCTCATGCATATCGGCATCGCCGGGTTCGATCTCAAAGCAGCGGAGAAACCGCACTCCAATCTGGTGTTCCTGCTCGACACGTCGGGTTCCATGAATGCCCCCAATAAATTACCCC
>CAYOEI010000105.1:0-6935 GCA_964402825.1 uncultured Hyphomicrobiaceae bacterium | reverse complement strand
CGGCGGCTATGGACAATATTTTCATTCTGCATGCCGATCATGAGCAGAACGCATCAACGTCCACGGTGCGTTTGGCAGGTTCGTCAGGCGCCAATCCATTTGGCTGCATTTGTGCCGGTATTGCATGTCTATGGGGCCCGGCGCATGGCGGCGCCAATGAGGCCGCGCTGCAAATGCTCGAGGAGATCGGCAGCGTCGACAACATCCCGGAATATGTGAAGAAGGCCAAGGACAAGGACGATCCTTTCCGTCTCATGGGCTTCGGTCACCGGGTGTATAAAAATTACGATCCGCGCGCCAAGATCATGCAGAAGAATTGTCATGAAGTGCTGGAGGCCGTGGGCGCCGACAGGGAGCCCGCGCTTCAGGTGGCAATAGAGCTGGAAAAAATCGCATTGGAGGACGAGTATTTCGTCGAAAGAAAACTCTATCCGAATATCGATTTCTATTCCGGCATCACGCTGCGTGCGCTCGGCTTCCCCACCTCGATGTTCACCGTGCTGTTTGCCGTAGCCCGCACGGTTGGCTGGATCGCACAATGGAAAGAAATGATCGAAGATCCGGATCAGCGCATCGGGCGTCCCCGACAGCTTTATACAGGACCGACAAAACGCCCCTATGTGAAAATGGGGGATCGCTGATTAACGATCTGAATTTTGCAGATACGATCTGTATTTAAACGCGAGGTCAAACCAGTCTGGTGTGCTCGAGTACGATTTTTGCCGCTTGATCGCTTGGCTGACCATGCGAAAGTTGCATTTTTTTCTCCAGCCTCTTGAGGGCGGCTATCTGCTTGTCGCGTTCTCTCCCCCCCTTTAGCAATGGCAACAGGGCCGCCGCCAAATTTTCAGGTGTACACCTCTCTTCGATGAATTCAGGAAAGGCATTTTTCTCCAGCACCAGATTCGGCAACACGATAGATGGAATCGCGGATGGATCACGCACGAACAAGACGAAATTGTGCGCTAGCGAGATGATCAATTCCAAACGGTAAGCCACCACCATGGGTGTTCCGCATAAGGCAAGTTCCAGCGTAACGGTGCCCGAAGCAGCAAGTGCGGCGTCAGACAGTCTGAAGGCTTGAAACTTTGCCGCCTCCCCTTCCACCAGATGCGGTTTGACAGGCCAGGATTTCATTCCCGCTTCCACCAGGGGCCGCATCGACGAGATAACTGGAACGATAACCTCTACGTCGCCAGTTTCCGCGATAATCCTTTTCAAAGTTTCGCCGAAGGGCTCCATAAGCCGCGTCACTTCCGTGCGCCGGCTTCCAGGCAGTACGGTAATGATCTTAAGTCCACGCTTGAGGCCAAGTTCTTTGACCAACCTGTTGGGTTTGAGGCCCTTGATCCAATCGAGACGCTCAATCAAGGGATGACCAACATAAGTGCACGCAGGCCCGCCAAGCTTTTTATGTGCGGCCGGTTCGAATGGCAGAAGGGCCAGGACGTGGTTCACATAGCGACGCATCCTGTGTGCTCGGCCTGATCGCCAGGCCCATACGCTCGGCGAAACATAGTCCACAATCGGAATGTCGGGACGACGCCGGCGCACACGTTTGGCAATAGGATGAGTGAATTCCGGGCTGTCAATAATCACAAGAACATCCGGATTTGCAGCAATTGCAGCATCTACAGTTTGATAGACACGCTTTACAAGTTTTGGCAACCGGGCGGCAATCGCCAGCGGTCCCATAATGGCAACATCGGAGAGGGGAAATATTGATGTGCAGCCCGCCTCCTCCATGGCTTCCCCGCCAACACCTTGAACGACAAGCTTATCGGTTACTGATCGGTCCAGGGCAGTGATCAATTTACCCCCAAGCTGATCTCCGGACGGTTCACCGGCAATCATGAAGATGCGTAATTCTTTGTCGGGTTTTCGTTTCTTTGTCATGAAGGCCTAGTTAAAGTGAGTGCGCGTGCGAATAAATTGATCACTCTTCGGCTTGCGCAGCAGGATCGACGCCAACGATGAACAAACCGGCCTCGTCCGCCAGTTTCACAAGTTCTTCACGATCAGCCAGCATGACATCGTCAACAGCAAGAGCTAGCCCAGAGAGGCCCGCATCAATTGCACCGCGCACGGTGTTAGGGCCTATAGCGGGCAGGTCAATTCGCCGTTCTTGTCCAGGTTTTGCACATTTGACAAACACACCTGTGCGTTTGTTCTTCCGGTCCATGCCCCATTCCCATTGGCGCAGCTCCTTGCACCGGGCCAGCATCCGGTCTGTGCCCTCCGCTGCCTCAACCGCAAGCACATATTCCGAAGCAACGACAGCAGCCTGTCCAACGTCTAGTTCGCCGAGCCTGGTGACAACCTTCAAGCCGATTGCAATATCTTTCCGATCCTTTTTGCTAGGGTGATGCCGGCCTATTGGGCCAGATTCTACGAGCAGATCGCGAGCAACTTCATGGGCGCCAACCACTTCAAAACCCTTTTTTTCAAAGAAGCTGACTATAGCGGTCAGTATGGAATTATCACCCCCCCTGGTTAAATTGAGAATGACTGGAAGGTTGGTGAATACGCCCATATCAAGTCTTAGGGTGGACACGTCCGGGCGATGGACACTGCCAACTATGGCCAATTGCTTGCACTCATTTTTTTTCAGTATTTTCAGCATGCGTCCTACTTCACCCAGGCTGACCCAGGTGTGGGGGAATGCCTCGATTTCCTTACGGGCTGTGTCATAAAGGGCGACCACATGAACTGGCCGCCCCGCTGCTTCGGCCGCTCTGGCCACTGAGATTGGCATACTGCCATCTCCAGCGATGATTCCCAGTCCAGGAGGCTGCGTTTGTTTGGATTTGGCCATTTTTCCGGCACGTTGAGCAGAAGCTAGTCGGTATCGGGTCTGGGAACCGAAAGGGAGCGAGATGTTTCAGCCCGAATGAACTCAATTATCTTACTGACACTTTCATCATTGGCGAAGTCTTGCTCAGTTTTTTCTATACGTTCTTCCATTGTGCCTTCACTAGCAAATAAGAGGTCGTAGGCTTCACGCAGGTGCTTGAGCTGTGTGCGATTGAGTCCGCGCCGCTTGATCCCGATAACATTGAGGCCCTTTAGCGATGCGCGTGGTCCTAACACCATACCGAAGGGAATGACATCGTTCTCCACACCGGACATGCCGCCGATAAACGCGTGTTCACCAATTCGTACATATTGATGAATAGCTGAATGACCGCCAACAATAACGTAGTCGCCAAGTACGCAATGGCCAGCCAAACCAGCGCCCTTGGCAAAGATAACATGATCGCCAACCTGGCAATCATGCGCTATGTGGGCATCAGCCATGAATAGACCGTGAGAGCCTACCCGTGTCACCAGGCCCCCTCCTTCAGTACCGGGATTCATGGTCACATATTCACGAATTATGTTGTTACTGCCAATTTCCAGTCGGCTTTCCTCGCCCATATATTTCATGTCCTGAGGAATATGGCCGATCGAAGCAAATGGAAAAATTTCGCAAATGGCACCAAGTTTGGTGTGGCCTTCGATGACCACATGGGAATGGAGCTTACAGCCATCGCCTAGCTCCACATGGGGGCCGACCACGCAAAACGGTCCGATCTCAACACCGGACCCCAATTTTGCGTTTGGGTCGACGATAGAACTCGAATGGATGTTGTTCATTGAGGGCCGTGTGAGATCAAATATCAACGATTGTCGCGCTGATTTCAGCTTCAGCGACTATCTCGCCATCGACTTTGGCTTCACCTTTGAACCGCCACACCTTGCCGCGATTGCGGATTTTTTCCATGTGGTAGTAGACCGTATCGCCAGGCATCACAGGCTTGCGGAATCGGGCCCGGTCGATGGCCATAAAATATACCAGGCTGGCATCGTATTCATCGCCCAAGTTAAAGACGCACAGTGCGCCTGCCGTCTGCGCCATCCCTTCAATCAGCAGAACGCCCGGCATGACTGGATGAATGGGGAAATGTCCCTGGAAATAATATTCGTTGGCCGTCACATTCTTGATGCCGATGGCGGATTTATCACCGTTGATCTCGATGATCCGGTCGATCAAAAGAAAGGGATACCGATGCGGCAGGAGCTCCATGATCTTCTTGATATCAAGACTGGTCACCCCTTTTGTCCCGGACGTGTCGTTCATCTCCCGTTCTCCATCATCTCGCTATTGATTTGCCCGCTTGTCTACGACTTGGGTCGGTATATTTTTCTCAGAGTTTCTCTACGGTTCTCGGTGAGTTTTTGAACAAGTGCAATTTCCCGGAACCACTGAGATACGGGTTTGGCGGGTGTGCCACCCCATTTCGCTCTCGGGGGAACATTGCTCAGTACGCTACTGGTTGCGGCAATCTGGGCTCCAGACCCAACCTTGACGTGCCCGGCTATCCCAACTTGTCCGCCAAGGACAACGCCGTCACCCAATTCAGCCGAACCCGCGATCCCAACATTAGCAACGATGACGCAGCCACGTCCGATGACAACGTTGTGCCCGATTTGAACAAGATTATCAATTTTTGTTCCCTCACCGATGATGGTGTCCTTAAGGGCACCCCGATCGATGGCCGAATTGCTGCCAATTTCCACATTGTCCTGAATGATGACGCGTCCGATTTGCGGCACTTTCAAATGACCCTGAGGGCTCATTGCAAAACCGAAACCGTCCTGTCCGACGCAAATGTTGGAATGAAGGATGACGCTGTCGCCAATGAGCGCATTCGTGATCGTGGCATTCGGACCGATATAGCAGTCACGCCCCACGCAAACCCTGTATCCGATACAGGCCCCGGCGGCAATCGTTGTTTCACTGCCAATACGCGCTTCCGGCCCAATAGTGACGCCCGGCTCGAGCGTCACACCGTCTTCCAAAACTGCCGATGAATGAACTCCGTCGGAGAACTCCTTGCCCGCTGGTCCAATGGTACGGGGTTTGAGGGCTTCTGGATAAAACATCGCCAGCGAAAGCGCGAAAGAACGATAAGGGTCGTCGGCTAACAGCACTCCAACGCCGTCTGGAGCACGGTCAGCATATTGCTCAGTCACAAAGCACGCTGCAGCAGCACTTTTTTTATAGCTTTTCAGGTATTTAGGATTATTGAAAAATGAAATGTGTCCATTGCCTGCTTCATCAAGCGGCAGCACGTCAGTTATTTCGAGAGTTGTATCAATGTTCGGACCGGGCCGGGCCTCGGTATTGGCGAGTAATTCGCCAAGTGTAAAGGGCCCTGCCCGATTGAAAAATCCTGGATGTTCCATTGCACGTATTCTCTATCCAACGCAGTCTTCAATCAATAAGTGGATTTAAGAAGTGGATGTCTTGGCAATATTCCAGATTAAAACCGGGCAGCAGCCCCGAAATGGAACAATTGTTCTTCGTCATAGAATTCTGAAGTCAGTACCTTTGCCAAATCTGCCCGCAAGGGGCCGAGAGGAGACTGCCAAATCAGGCTGACGCCGACTGAAGTTCTTATCGTATTCTCATCGCCAACAATTGCCGGGGCCGGAGTGCCAAGATCACCCGTGTCGTAAAGCGTGGCGGCATCAAAAAATACTGCTGCAGTCAAACCCATCTTTTCCGGGACGCGGGGTAATGGGAACCTCAACTCAAGGCTGGTTGCGGCATAGACCTTGCCGCCCAATGCGTCCTCACTTGCGCCAGGGGATAGATCGCGTGGGCCGATGCCTGCAGAATCGAATCCGCGAATAGTTTCGCTGCCCTTGAAGAACAAATCAAGGATCCGCACATCATCACCACCAAATCCAGATATATAGCCGCCATTCAACCGTCCCGCGAGTACCATTTTCTTGCGTATGGGATAGAAGGCACGCGCATCAGCCTGCGTGCGAACGTATTTCACATCACCGCCGAGACCGGCAAAATCCTGAGCAACCCTAAAAAAGTACCCCCGTGAAGGATTTTTCACACTATTGCGGGTGTCGTAGGTGAGGTTGTAACCAACCGAAGAGACCAGCGTTGTGCCTTCAGCGTTCTTAATTGCCAGGGACGCATCGCTTTCAACATCGAATAATTCTTCCGAAACGATTTGGTAATTGGTGCCTAGACGCCAATTATCATTCAAAGGTATGCCAAATCCAAATCCACCACCGAACTTCTTCGAGCTAAAGGATGACTCGTCGGAGAAGTCTCGTTCGCTGAAAAATAAATTGATGCTGGCCGACATGTTCCGGCCCATGAATCTTGGTTCGGTGAAAGAGAAATCCACGTTGAGGCTCTCAAATCCACCACGAGTCCGTAGCTTCACGAATTGTCCCCGGCCGAGTAAGTTGCGCTCCTCCAGAGAGATATCGAGAATCGCGCCACTTTGAGACGAATAGCCGCCACCTAATGAAAGCTCACCTGTCGGCTGCTCCTGCACCTTCACAATGATAATTACGCGGTCAGGCGCACTGCCCGGATCGGTGGTGATATTAACTTTCTTGAAATACTGAAGACGAATCAGGCGTCTGCGCGCTGAATCTACTAATAGGCGGTTATAGGCATCGCCTTCGGCAAGACGGAATTCACGACGGATAACCTTGTCCAGGGTGCGCACATTGCCGACGATATCGATTCGTTCGATATAGACCCGCGGACCTTCCTCGATCACATAGGTGATCGAGATGATGCGTGCCACTGTATCGCGGTCAACGCGTGGACGCACACGTGCGAAGGCGTAACCGAAGGCTGCAACTTCGATAGTAATATTCTCAAGTGATTTATCAATCTTCGAGGCGTCGTATATCTTGCCTGTCCTGGTTTGGATCTTGTCGCGCACTACCTCCGGATCGAGTGATCTCAGATTTGTCTCGATGTCGATATTGCCGAACTTGTACTGCTCACCCTCCTCGATGCTGAAGGAGATGAAAAAGCCCTGTCCATCGCGGTCCAGATCGGCCATGGCAGAAACGATGCGGGCGTCAGCGTAGCCATTTCTCAGATAGAATTGCCGCAACAGTTCACG